>DAIQBC010000343.1:0-2599 GCA_036781345.1 Acidimicrobiales bacterium
GGGCACCGAACTCGTGCTCCAACCGATGGGCGGCGACCTCGAACTGCATCGGGCCCACCGCGGCCAGCATCGGGGCCTGGTCGCCCGTGTCCTGGTCGCGCAGCACCTGCACCACGCCCTCCTCGTCGAGCTGGGCGATGCCACGGCGGAACTGCTTGAAGCGGCCGGTGTCCTTCACCCGAGCCACCACGAAGTGCTCCGGCGCGAACTCGGGCAGACGCGGGTATTCAACCGGCGGGTCGAGGTAGAGGGTGTCGCCGACAGTGACGTCGGTGGCGTTGACCAGGCCGATCACGTCGCCCGGCCACGCCTCCTCGATCGTGTCGCGCTCCTGGCCGAACACCGAGTGGGCGTACTTGGTGGCGAAGGGCCTGCCGGTCGGCCCGTGCGTGACCACCATGCCCCGCTCGAAGTGACCCGAGCAGACCCGCACGAAGGCGATGCGGTCGCGGTGGGACGGGTCCATGTTGGCCTGCACCTTGAAGGCGAAGGCCGAGAACGGCGCGTCGATCGACCGGGGGTGACCCTCGACGTCGTCGCGCGGCTCCGGGGACGGGGCCAGGTCGATCACGGCGTCGAGCAAGAGGCGCACCCCGAAGTTGGTGAGAGCGGATCCGAAGAACACCGGAGTGACCTCGCCCTTGCGGAACCGATCCAGATCGGCGTGGGCACCGACCTCGTCGAGCAGCCCCATCTCGTCGGCCGCCGTGGTCCAGGCGTCGCCCTCCTCGGCCGCGGCCGCGTCGGCGGTCAGCAGCTCCTCCCCCGCCTCGGTCGCGCCCCGAGCGGTGCGGGTGAAGCGCACGTAGGCGCCTGTGCGCCGATCGACCACCCCGCGGAAGTCACCCGCGATGCCCACGGGCCACGTGACCGGGGTGGGCACGATGGCCAGCTGCGCCTCCACCTGGTCGAGCAGCTCGAGCGGGTCGCGCCCCGGCCGGTCCCACTTGTTGATGAAGGTGAGCAACGGCAGGTTCCGCTCCCGGCACACCTCGAAGAGCTTGAGCGTCTGCGGCTCGATCCCTTTGGCGGCGTCGAGCACCATGATGGCTGCGTCGGCCGCCGCCAGGACACGGTAGGTGTCCTCCGAGAAGTCGCGATGCCCCGGGGTGTCGAGCAAGTTGAGCACTGAGTCGCGGTAGGGGAACTGCAAGACGGTGGAGGTGATCGAGATGCCGCGCTTCTGCTCCATCTCCATCCAGTCGGACGTGACGCGCCGGCGAGCGCCGCGCGCCTTCACCGCGCCGGCGATCTGGAGAGCCCCGCCGTAGAGCAGGAACTTCTCCGTGAGGGTCGTCTTGCCCGCGTCCGGGTGGCTGATGATGGCGAAGGTGCGCCGGCGCGCGGCCTCCTCGGACGGGGTGGACATCGCACCAGTCCATCAGATCAGCGGGGCAGGACCGGCACCACGAGGTCGACCGAGTCGGGGCACACCTTGCGCCCGAGCAACCATCCGTCGAGATCTGCCAACGGCACCGTCGCAACCTCCACCACCTCACCGTCGGGGCAGCTGAAGGGCCCGTCATGGGTGACGAGGTAGACGCGGGCGTTGAGGACGACGTCCGGCTGCTCCCAGCCCGAGGTGCGCACCAGCCGCGGCGAGGCGTCGATCCCGGCTTCCTCCTGCAGCTCGCGGCGGGCCGCGTCGTCCCAGGCCTCGCCCGCGCCCAGCACACCGCCGAAGCAGACGTCCCACCAGCCGGGATAGACGTCCTTCCACGCCGCCCGACGGTGCACGACGATTTGGCCGTCCGTGGTCAGGACTGCGACGTAGCAGGCTCGGTGGCGGGCCCCCGAACCCCGCGCGCGCATCTCCGCTCGCGTGACCACCTCCACGACGAGGTCGTCCTCGTCCACGAGATCGACGAGCTCGGCCCCGGCGGAGGCCGGCGCCTCAGACGTAGGTGGGCTCCACGCCGACGGCGTCGTAGACGGCGCGAATGAGGCCGGCCGAGCGCTGATCGCCGTTGAGGCTCATCATCATCTTGTTCATCACGTAGCCGAACCCGATCCCGTGCTCGGGGTCGGTGAAGCCGACCGACCCGCCCGCACCCGTGTGGCCGATGGAGCGGCGACCGCCATACGGGGCGAAGACCGACGCCACGAAGAAGCCCAACCCGAACGTGGTGTCGATGTACAGGCACTTGTCGGGGCCGGTGGTCTGCAGCTCCGAGGCCTTGGCCACCTGGTCGGGGGTCAGGAGGGGCTTGCTCGGGCCGCCCTCCACCACGCCGGTGAGCCCGGCGTAGAAGCGCGCCAGGGAGCGGGCGTTGGTCACGCCGTTGGCGGCCGGGATCTCGGCCGCGCGTACAGCGGGGTTGTTGAAGCCGCCCTCGGCGTGGGCGAAGACGAACGACGGCGCGCCGAGGGCCTTGCCCAACAGGGTGTCGGGCCCCATGAACTGCGCGACCAGCTCGGCCAGCGCCGGGTTGTCGCCGCCGCTCAGCACCCCGTCGCCCCACTGGATGAGCGGTGCCACGCGGTGCTGCTGCTCGTCGGGCAGCCCGATCCAGAAGTCGAGACCGAGCGGCTCGGCGAACTCGTCGTGGAAGAAGGTGCCGAGGCTCTTGCCGGAGATGCGCTTCACGACCTCGCCCAC
>DAIQBC010000344.1:0-2592 GCA_036781345.1 Acidimicrobiales bacterium
AACGCACTCGTAATGCGTAGGTCAGGGGTTCGACTCCCCTCTCGGGCTCCACAGTCCACGTGTCTGAGCCGACCCCTCACGCTCGCAAGGCCGCCGCAACCCGCCGGAGCAGCGACCAGTCGAACAGCTCATGCAGGTAGTCATCGGGTAGAGCATGTTCAGGAGCCTGGGTTCTGCCGTGGAGGCAGGTTCTGCGGGTGCAGCGAGTGTGGTGGCCACCTACCGGGACGGTCTCATCAGCCGTCGGCAGGCGTTGGCACCTGCAGTACATGCCCAACGTCCAGCGCCTCATCGCCGCCGAGGGCCGGACCTTCACCCAGGTTCGCTGCAACGTGCCGCTGTGCCAGCCGAGCCGGGTCGGGATGTTGACCGGGCAGATGTCCAAGCACAACGGCGAGCTGGCCATCGGGCTCACCACGTCGCTCAACGACAACGACAACTGCCTCGGCAAGTGGGTCAACGCCGCCGGCTTCCGGTGTGGGTTCTTCGGCAAGTACGTCAACTTCTGGGACGGGTACGGAGGGATCAACGCCCCGCGCGGCTACACGGTGTGGCGCGAGCTGACCGCGAGACGAACGCGTACCAGTTCGACGTGCACCTCAACACCGGCACGACGACGATCACCGGCCAGTACGCGACCGACTACCTGGCCGCTGAGGCCAACCAGTTCATCAACAACGGCAGCACTCAGCCGTTCTACTGCGTCGTCACCCCGACCCAGCCCCACGCCCCGTTCCTGCCCCGCACCGACCTGGCGGAGACGTGGCTCGACTTCGTGTGGCCGATCGTCGACGAGGTCGACGTCAGCGACAAGCCGCCCTGGATCCAGGCCCTGGCCCCGCTGACTCGCACTGCTCGCCTAGGCGTCGACGGAGCCGTCGTGCACCGGCTATACCCGGCCGGGGAGGCCAACCTCATCGAGGGCTGCACGTTGGTGGAAGGCTCGACCGAGACCCCGAACCGTGTTAGCCACGCTGGGACGCTCCTACGGCAGCCACGCCTTGGCGAGGGTGAGTTCGCTACGCGATGCAGTGGACTGGCGGGTCCACACGCGGCTCGGGCCCACCGCTGGCGGTGGGCCCGAGGTAGCGGAAGCTGAGCTAGCTCAGCCGGTGAAGTGCGGAGCGGCGACGACCGGCGTCGGCGCAGGGGCGGGCGCCGGGGCCGGGGCCGGGGCGGCCTGACCCACGTCCAGCACCAGCGGAAGCACCTGGAAGCTCTGGCCGGCGACACTGCCGATGGCGAAGGCGAAGTAGGCCTTGCCGGCGGCCAGATCGAAGTCGCCGAGCGGGACCACGACGCTGTCATCCGGCGTGGCGACCTGCAGGGCGTAGCTTGCCGCGGGCACCTCGATGGGATCGGCGGTGGCGTCGGCGTAGCTCGTCACGGCGTTCTGGAGCTCGGGGAACAGCACGGTGCCGTCGGTCAGTCCCACGTTGACCGTGGGGGCCGCAGCAGTGTGAAAGGCCTGCACCCGAGCCTTGCCCGCCTCGGTCTTGCTGGCGTCGAGCACGAAGGGGGTGAGGGCACCGCCGTCGCCGGCCTCGTTCAGCTGCGCCACGATGACCGCGGTGGCACCAGCCGGGAGGGCGGGGGTGGTGAGGTTCAGCACCGCGTCGCTGCCGTCCGCGGCCGGGGTGGCACCGGTGGGGTAGACGAACACGTCGTAGGCACCGGCCGGCACGTTCAGCGGCCCGGCCGTCTCGCCGAAGGCGAACGTGAAGGGCGTGGCGGCGTCGAGGCCGCCGGCCCCCGTGGGCACGGCGTACACGTCGACCTCTGTCGTGGGCTGGCTGAGCGAGTCGAACAGTGATTGGGGGATGCCGTGCACCGCGTACACGGCCACGGTGGCGTCCTGGGCGCCGGTGGACGACGCCCCGCCGAGCAACGAGGCGCCGATGGCGGCGACGACTGCGGCGGCGATGAGCAAGCGCTTCATGGGATGGGCTCCTTGTGGGGATGTGGTTCAGATTTCACCCGCTCCTACGGATCCCGAGCCCAACTTGGATTAGCCAACTTTAGTGAATGTTTAGCTTCGGCTACCTCTCGAGGTCGGCGAGGAGGCTGAGCAGGTCGTTGGCGTGCTCCTCTTCCACCGCGAGGATGTCCTCCATCAGGCGGCGGGTCGTGGTGTCCTTGTCGCCCAGCCAGCGGATGATCTCCGAGTAGCTCTCGATGGCGATGCGCTCCGCCACCAGGTCCTCCCGGATCATCTCGACGAGCGTGGTGCCCTCCACGTACTCGGCGTGGCTGCGGTCCACGATGCCCACGGGGCTGAAGTTGGGAGCCCCCAGGAGCTGCGTGATGCGCAGCGCGATCGAGTCCGCGTGGGCCATCTCCTCGTTGGCGTGCTGCAGGAACTCGTCGGCCACCGGTCCGGCGTTGAGGCCCTCGGCCATGAAGTAGTGGCGCTTGTAGCGCAGGACGCAGATGAGCTCCGTGGCCAGGGCCTCGTTCAGCACCTCGATGACCTTCTCCCGGTCGGCGCCGTACGACGAGGTGATCGGGCCCTCCTCGATCTTGGCCCGGGCTCGCTCGCGCAGCGTCGTGATGTCGGTGAGGAAGTCGTTCATGGCGGCGAAGGTACCCTCG
>DAIQBC010000345.1:0-2575 GCA_036781345.1 Acidimicrobiales bacterium
CTCACCATCGAGGCCATGGGCGTCGACGCCATCGTCGTGCGCCACGGTTCCGCCGGGGTGCCGTGGCAGATCGCGGCGTGGCTGGAGGGACGGGTCAGCGTGGTCAACGCCGGCGATGGGTGGCACGAGCACCCCACCCAGGCCCTGCTCGACAGCTACACGATCCGCCAGGAGCGCGGCTCCCTCGACGGGATGCACATCGGGATCATCGGCGATGTCAAGCACAGCCGCGTGGCGCGCTCCGACGTGCTGGCCTACACGGCTCTCGGGGCCGAGGTGACGCTCATCGCGCCCCCCACCCTGCTGCCGCCGTCGCTGGCCGGCTGGCCCGTGCGCGTGAGCCACGACCTCGACGCGGTGTTGCCGAGCCTCGACGTCGCCTACCTGCTGCGGATGCAGAAGGAGCGCATGACCGAGCACCTCGTGCCGTCGCTGCGCGAGTACACCGCACGCTACGGACTCACGCTGCGACGCGTCGACGCCATGCGCGAGGACGCCCTGGTGATGCACCCGGGTCCCATGAACCGCGGCGTGGAGATCAGCGCCGAGGTGGCCGACCTGCCTCGCTCGGTCATCATCGACCAGGTGCGCAACGGGGTGGCCACCCGCATGGCGGTGCTCTACCTGCTGCTGGGTCAAGGGGCCGACAAGGTGCTCGGCTCGGATGACATCACCGTGCCCGAGCTGCAGGAGGTGGTGACCTGATGGCCACCGTGGTCCTCACAGGTGGCCGTATCATCGACAGCACCGGCGAGCGCTCGGGCGATGTCGTGATCGGTGACGATGGGCGGATCGCGGCGGTCGGTCCGGACCTTCGCGGCGACCGCACCCTCGACGCGGCTGGCTGCGTGATCAGCCCCGGGCTCGTCGATCTGCACAGCCACCTGCGCCAGCCCGGCCAAGAGGAGGCGGAGACGATCGAGACCGGTGCCCGCGCCGCGGCGCTTGGCGGCTACACGTGCATCCTGGCGATGCCCAACACCGTTCCCGCCGTCGACCACGCCGGCATCGTGCGGGAGGTCCTGGAGCTGGGCCGCACGGCTCCGTGCGACGTCCACACCTCCGGGGCCATCACGGTGGGGCGGGCCGGTGATCAGCTCGCGCCGCTCGGTGAGATGGCCGAGCTGGGCGTGCGCTTCTTCACTGACGACGGCGCCGGGGTGGCTGACGCGCGCCTCATGCGCCGGGCCATGGAGTACGCGGGCGGGTTGCCAGGCGCGGGCGTGATCCTTGCGCAGCACTGCGAGGATCCAGTGCTGGCCGCTGGTGGCCACATGCACGAGGGTGAGTGGTCCTCCCGTCTCGGGATCCCGGGGCAGCCGGCCGAGGCCGAGGAGCTGATGGTGATGCGCGACCTCGCCCTCGCCCGCCTCACCGGCACCCGCATCCACTTCCAGCACCTCTCCACCGCTGGCTCAGTCGAGATGGTGCGCGTCGCCAAGGCCCGCGGCCTGCCCGTCTCCTGTGAGGCCACCACCCACCACTTCACCCTCACCGATGCCGCCTGCGCCTCCTACGACCCGGTGTTCAAGGTGAACCCGCCGCTGCGGACGGAGGCGGACGTGGTGGCCGTGCGGGCGGGCCTGGCCGACGGTGCCATCGACTGCATCGCCACCGACCACGCCCCCCACACCCAGGAGGCCAAGGAGGCTGCGTTCGACCAGGCGCCCCCCGGGATGCTCGGCCTCGAGACGGCCCTGGCACTGGCCCTCACCGAGCTCGGGCTCCCCCTGGCCGAGGTGCTGGCCCTGCTGTCCTGGCGGCCAGCTCAGATCCTCGGGGTCGCCGACGAGCACGGCCTGCCCGTCCTTCCCGGCAGCCCCGCCAACCTCGTGGTGATCGACCCCACCGCCCGCTGGGTGGTCGACCCGGCCGCTCTGGCCAGCCGCAGCCGCAACACGCCCTACGCCGGCCGCACCCTCACAGGTCGTGTCCGACACACCCTCCTCCACGGCGAGCCCGTGGTGGTCGACGGAGAGGCCCAGCGATGATCCGCAAGGACGCGCTGCTGGTCCTGGCCGACGGCACCACCTTCGAGGGGGAGGCGGTCGGGGCTGACGCCGTCACCGCCGGCGAGGTGGTGTTCAACACCGTGCTCAGCGGGTATCAGGAGGTGATCACCGACCCCTCGTACGCAGGGCAGATCATCACCTTCACGTACCCCCACATCGGGAACTACGGCGTGAACCTCGCCGACTTCGAGAGCCGCCGCCCGTTCTGCCGCGGCGTGGTCGTCCGCGACCTAGCCCGACGCAGCTCGAGCTGGCGCAGCGAGGCCGACCTCGACGCCCAGCTGCGCGCCTACGGCGTGCCGGGGATCACCGGCGTCGACACCCGGAAGCTCACCCGTCGCATCCGCCAGGTCGGGGCGATCCCTGGCGCGTTCGGTCCGCTCGACCGCACCGACGAAGCGGCGCTGCTGGCCGCCGCGCAGGGCGAGCCGGGCACCGACGGCGTCGATCTGGTGGCCCAGGTCACCACCACGGCGCCCTACCGCCTGGCCGACGGGCAGCGGCCGCTGGTGGTCGCATACGACTTCGGCATCAAGCGCACGATCCTGCGCCACCTCGCCTCC
>DAIQBC010000346.1:0-2562 GCA_036781345.1 Acidimicrobiales bacterium
ATGGAGTACTTGCTGTCGGTCTTCCCGATCAAGCTCACCTCGGTGGGGCCGGCGCCGTAGCGCTTGACGACCTCTCGGAGCTCGAGGGCGGGGGAGGCGGGGCTGATGGCCTCAGCCATGGTGGTCTCCGTTCGTGGTGGGCCTGATGGTGGTGGTCGTGCGGGCGCGCAGGAGGCGGGACTCGCAGAGATCGAGCCAGCGCAGGTCGGCCTCGGCGCGCGTGACGCGGGCTTCGGCGACGAGGGCACCGGCCAGGCCGTCGTGGTCAACCGCCGGAGTGGCCCGGCGGCGCTCCTGGAGCAGGCGGGTGAGGGCGGTGCGGTGGCGGGTGATGACGTCGAGGGCGTGGCCGGGACCCTCCTCGATGGCGAGGAGCACCTTGAGGAGCAGCTCGTCGCGCGGCGGGGGCTCGTCGCCGGGCACGGCCGTCCACCAGCCGCCAAGCTCCTCGCGCCCGGCGGCGGTGATCGTGTAGCGCTTCTGCCCGTCGGCCTCGTCGCTGGTGACGAAGCCATCGCGCACGAGCCGGTCGAGGGTCGTGTACACCTGCCCCACGTTGAGGGGCCACGTGCCGCCGGTGGCCGCTTCGAAGGCGGTCTTCAGCTGGTACCCGTGACTGGGTCCCTCCTTGAGCAGGGCCAACAGACCCTCGCGCACCGCCATAGATACCGAGTATGCATACTCCGTATGCACGCGTCAAGAGGCGGAAGGCCCCCGTCTACCCTCGTCGCATGACGTTCCGCCGAGGCAGGGTCGTGCTGGCACTCGCCCTCCTGGCGACGGCGTGCGCCAAGGAGAGCGACGACTCTCTCGCCGGCGACCGCTCCACACCGACCGTTCCGGACACCACCGACTCCACCCCCAACGACGGCTCACGGGGCTTCACCCCTGACCCGATCAGGTGGGATGACTGCGGAGCGGTGGAGTGTGCCCATCTCGAGGTGCCACTGGACTACAGCCAGCCCGACGGCGAGCTCATCGAGCTCTACGTCGTGCGAGCTCCGGCCACTGGCAAGCGCAAGGGGGCGCTGTTCACCAACCCCGGCGGCCCTGGCGCCGGGGCGGCCGAGTTCGCCGAGGCCCTCGCCACCATCCTGCCCTCGGAGATCTCCGAGCGCTTCGACATCGTGGCCGTCGACCCCCGCGGCGTGGCCGGCAGCACGCCGGTGGACTGCGGCGTCGACGCCGCCGAGCTCTACGGTGTCGACCCCAGCATCGACAGCCCCGAGGACGAGGCTGCCCTCCTCGACATCAGCCAGCGGTACGTCACCGACTGCGCCCGCAAGTACCCCGACCTGCTCCCGCACGTCGGCACCCGTGACGTCGCCCGCGACATGGACGTCGTGCGGGCCGCCATGGGTGACGAGCAGCTCAGCTACCTCGGCTTCAGCTACGGCACCGCCATCGGTCAGGTGTACGCCGACCTCTTTCCGGATCGCGTGCGCTCCATGGTCCTCGATGGCGTGCTCGAGCTCGGCCCGTCCGGGCTCGAGCTGGCCGCCGAACAAGCGGCCGGGTTCGAGACGGCCCTGGCGCGCTTCGCCGAGTACTGCGATGCCGCCGAGGGGTGCGAGATCGCGGGCGAGTCGCTTCAGGCGGTGGAGGACGTGCTGGCCCTCGCCGAGCAGCCCGGCGGCATTCCCGCCCCCGATGCCGACCGTCCGGCCGGGCCGGGTGAGGCCAACCTGGGGATCTCCTATGCCCTGTACGCCCAGAGCCTCTGGCCGGACCTCGACAGCGCCATCGCCGCGGCCCGAGGGGGGGACGGCAGTGAGCTCGTCCGGCTGGCCGACGGCTACATCGGGCTCGGCGACTTCGAGATCTACTTCGCCGTCAACTGCATGGACTTCGCCTGGCCCACGGAAGGCCCCGAGGCGTTCCTCGCCGCCGCCAAGACCACCGCGCAGGCATCGCCTCACTTCGGCGAGGCGCTCGTCAACGACTACATCCGCTGTGCCGACTGGCCGGTGGCGCCCACTCCGTTGACGCCGGTGACCGCCCCTGGCTCGCCGCCGATCCTGGTGATCTCCACCACCGGCGATCCCGCCACGCC
Source organism: Acidimicrobiales bacterium (assembly GCA_036781345.1). Taxonomy (GTDB): domain Bacteria; phylum Actinomycetota; class Acidimicrobiia; order Acidimicrobiales; family VFJN01; genus VFJN01. Next base: position 2,054 of record DAIQBC010000346.1, read on the forward strand.
CTACCAAGGCGGCGTGAAGGTGGCAGACACCCTGGCCAACGGCATCCTCATCACCAACGAGGGTGACGGCCACACGGTGGTCGCCGATGGCAAGCCGTGCATCGACGACATCGTGGTCGCGTACTTCGTGGACGATGTCGTCCCCGACGACGGCACCACCTGTGCCTAGCCCCGACCGGTTCTGTGGACGCTGACGCTCGTATAGCGAGCGAATCCGTCCACAGAACCAGCGGTGGGGGCTAGCCGACCGTGCCCTCGGCGACGAGGCGGTCGAGGGTCAGGTCGGGGTGGTCCGACTCGACGCGCGCCAGCCAGTAGGGGCTCTCGAAGAGCGCGTACCGGGTCCCGTCGGCTCGGGCGTAGACGGCCACGCCGTGCATCGAGCGCAGCTCTGGTGTCGACGCCTCATCCGTCTTGCGGGCCACCCGCCAGGTGGTGGGGCTGAGCTCGGTGGGGGCACCGAACTCGTGCTCCAACCGATGGGCGGCGACCTCGAACTGCATCGGGCC
>DAIQBC010000347.1:0-2561 GCA_036781345.1 Acidimicrobiales bacterium
GTCGACGGCGGCGTGCGCATGCAGCCCAAGTGACGCCCCCGATCTAGCGCTGGAGCATGGCCCGGAGGGCGGGTTCGAGGTCGGTGTGGCGGAACTCGAAGCCGGCTTCCAGCAGCACGTCCGGAAGGACGCGCTGGCCGTCGTAGAGCAGGGCCTGGGCCAGCTCCGCGCCCACGAGGAGCTTGGGCCCGAAGCTGGGCACGGGCAGGAACGTGGGTCGCTTGAGCACGCGCCCCAGTGTCTTCGTGAACACGGCGTTGGTCACCGGCGCGGGTGCGGTGAGGTTCACCGGGCCCGCCACGTCGTGCTCGAGCACGAAGCGGATGGCGGCCACCTCGTCGGCGAGGCTGATCCAGCTCATCCACTGCTGACCGGACCCCAGCTTGCCCAGGAGCCCGAAGCGGGCCAGACCGACCAGGCGCTCCAGCACGCCCCCGTCCTTGTCGAGCACGATGCCGGTACGGATCTTCGGCACCCGCACGCCGGCCGCCTCGGCCGGGGCGGCCGCCGCCTCCCAGGCCGTGACGACCTCGGCGAGAAAGCCCGAACCGGCCACGCTGGCCTCGGTGAGCTGCTCGTCACCCCGGTTGCCGTAGATGCCGATGGCCGAACCCGACACCAGCACGGGGGGCTTGGCGTCGAGGGCCGCCAGCGTGGTGGCGAGCAAGGTCGTGCCCCTGACCCGGCTGTTGAGGATCTTGGCCTTCTGCTCGTCTGTCCAGCGCTTCTCGGCGATGCCCTCGCCCGCGAGGTGCACGACGCCGTCGAGGCCCTCGAGCCCGAGCGCATCGATGTGGCCCCGCTCGATGTCCCAGCGCACGGTGCCGGCACCGCCGCCGGACCGGACCACCAGCACGGCTGTGTGGCCGTCGGATTCCAGCGAGCGCGCCAGCGCGCTCCCGATCAGACCGCTGGAGCCCGTGATGGCGACGCGCATGGTCGGTGCCTCTTTCGCTGGTGGCTTCCGATTACGGTATCCAGCCGTTGGTTCACAGCGAACCAAACCCAACACCATCAGGAGCCCGCAATGCTGAAAGAGTTCAAGGCCTTCCTCTTCAAGGGGAACGTGGTCGACCTGGCGGTGGCCGTCATCATCGGTGCCGCCTTCGCCACCATCATCGGCGCCGTCGTGAGCGGCTTGATCACACCGCTCGTCGGCATGATCTTCTCCAAGGACTTCTCCAAGATGACCTTCGAGGTCAACAAGAGCGTCTTCTCCTACGGAACGGTGATCGACGCCACCCTCAAGTTCGTCTCCACCGCCGCCGTCGTGTTCTTCGCCATCGTCAAGCCGATGCAGGCGATGATGGCCAAGCGGGCCTCGGGAGAGGTCGAGGATGCCCCGGCCCCCAGCGACGAGGCCGTGTTGCTGTCCGAGATCCGGGACCTGCTCAGCGCCCGCCAGTCCTGAGGTTGTCCGCCGCCGGGCACGGGTTGCCCGGCGGCGCACGCCCTCTCCTAGGATCACGCCTTCGACCCCGCACCGGCGGGGCGGAGGAGTGAACGTTGCACGTCGTCGTCGTCGGATGCGGTCGGGTGGGGTCTGGCCTGGCCGGGATCCTGGAGGACGGCGGCCACACCGTGGCCGTCGTCGACAAGCAGGCCAAGGCCTTCCGGCGACTGCCTGAGGGCTTCTCGGGTCGCAAGATCCAGGGGGTCGGCTTCGATCGCGACCGCCTGCGCGAGGCGGGCATCGAGGAGGCGGGGGCCCTGGCGGCGGTCACCAGCGGGGACAACTCCAACATCATGGTGGCCCGCACCGCCCGAGAGATCTTCGGCCTCGAACGGGTGATCGCCCGCATCTACGATCCCCGCCGGGCCGCCATCTACGAGAAGCTCGGGATCCCCACCATCGCCACGGTCCAGTGGACCACCGACCGGGTGCTGCGTCGGATCCTGCCCGACTACCCCGCCACGGAGTGGACCGACCCCTCGGCGGGCGTCGTGCTGGTGGAGCGGCCCGTGGCGGCCGCCTGGGCCGGCCGTCGCCTCGCCGATCTCGACCTCCCCGGGTTGGCCCGGGTGGCCGCGCTGTCGCGGTTGGGTGTCGGCCAGGTGCCATCGCACGACCTGGTGACCCAGGAGGGCGACGTCGTGTACATGGCGGTGGCCAGCGAGCGCGTCGCCGACCTCGATGCCCATCTCGGTGGCGCCAGCAGCCAAGGGGTCCACTCGTGAAGGTCGTCATCGTGGGTGGTGGCAACGTGGGCAGCTTCATCGCCGAAGAGCTCACCCGGGGCGGGCACGACGTCACGATCATCGAGGTCGAAGCCGACCGGGTGGCGCGAGCCGAGGCCACCGGGGAGCCGGCCGGGGTGCGCTGGGTCCTCGCCGACGCCTGTGAGCCCGACAACCTGCGCAAGGTGCCCCTCGACGACGTCGACGTGCTGGCGGCGGTCACCGGCGACGACGAGGACAACCTGGTGGTGTCCCTTCTGGCCAAGCAGGAGTTCGCAGTGCCGCGAGTCATCGCTCGGGTGAACAACCCCAAGAACCACTGGATGTTCAACGAGAACTGGGGCGTGGACGTGGCCGTGTCCACCCCGCACCTGCTCACCTCT
>DAIQBC010000348.1:0-2552 GCA_036781345.1 Acidimicrobiales bacterium
TCAACATCGCCTCGGTGGGCGGCCTGTCGGTGGAGCCCACGATCGGCATCTACAACGTCACCAAGGCCGCGCTCCTGCACCTCACCCGCACGTTGGCGGCGGAGCTGGCTCCGAGCGTGCGGGTCAACGCCATCGCCCCCGGCCTGGTGAAGACCGACATGGCCCGCGCCCTCTGGGAGCCCAACGAAGCCTGGCTGGGGTCGTCGATGCCGCTCGGTCGTCTCGGCGAGCCGACCGACATCGCGGGTGCGGCCCTGTTTCTGGCCAGCGACCTGGCGTCGTGGATCACCGGCCACACGCTGGTGGTGGACGGCGGAGCTCTCCTGGGGCCAGCTGCCCGCCGCTCCGCCGGGGGCTGAGGGATGGGCCGGCGCGACGAGGATCCGCGCCCGCCCATCGAGATCGTCGGCGCCGAGCCCGAGATCGCCTCGTTGCAGCGGGTGTCCCGCGGAGGCCGCCCCTCTCGTCGCTCGAGCGTGCGAGCGCTGGCGGTCAGCTCCGGCGTCGTCGGCCTGCTCCTGCTCGGGCTGGCGCTCGATGGTGACGACCCCGCGCCGCCCGACGAGCGATCGGCCCCAGACACGACCACCTCCACCCAGCCGGGTAGCACCACCACTCGAGGGTCGACGACCACCACCACGACTACCGTCCCGGTCGGCCCGGTGTTTGGGGAGCCGGTAGGCGGCGCGCTGCTGGCCTTCGGGGGCGGCTCCTGGGTGGTGGTCGACCTCGACACGGGGGCACGGCGAGAGGTCGATCTGTTCGGCCTGGGCGAGGCGGCGGATCCCTGGGCTTCGGTGGCGCTCTCGGACGGCGTTGTCGTCCTAGACGCCGAGCGGAAGGTGCGCTACATCAGCCCTCTCGCTGGGGGTGGACCCCTCGACTCAGTGTTGCTCGGGACGGCCGATCAGGTGCTGTCGGCGGGCAGCCCCGATCGGGTGTGGCTGATCGATGCCGGCGGGTCGTTCGAAGGCGTGCCGGAGGCCTCCCGCGCCCAAGTCCGGCTGGTCGACCTTGGGGGCCAGGTGCTCCGATCCTTCGAGCTGCCCACCCCCTTCGCCGACGCCGGTCTGCCGGAGGGGTTGGTGCTCCAACAGGGCGGCCAGGTGTACCTCGCTGGCCCGGGCGGCATCGGGTCGATCGGGCGCGGGACCCTCGTGTCCTGGGGTGGGAACGGCGTCGCTGACGTCGTGGTGATGGTGATGTGCGACGCGGGGGCGGAGTGCAGCGTGGTGCAGGTGGACGGGGCGGGGTCGGTGAGGACGCTGATGCCGCTGGAGGACCCCTTCACCTGGGGGATCGACGTCTTCGGCTCCGAGGACGGCCGGTTGGCGGTGGCCACCCACGGTCCCACCGGTTCCGGCGAGGTGGCTCTGTTCGCGGCGGACGGCCGCCCGCTGGGCTCGATCCCGGCGGATGTCACCTCAGGTGACCCGCTCCGATGGCTGCCCGGAGACCGGGGCTTGCTCACCTGGGGCGGCTCGGTGCGCTGGATCCACCAGATCGACGGGCGCTGGGTCTCCGAGACCCCTCCGGCGCTCGAGGGGCTGTCGCCCGAGGCGTTGTGGGTCATCCGGCCGTGACGTCGCCTCGGCGCACCTTGCCGCTGGCCGTGCGGGGGAGTGCATCGGCGAGCTCTAGGATGCTCGGCGCCGCGTGGGTGGGGAGGGTGGCCTGCACGTGGGCCCGCAGCTCGGCGAGGGTCGGCGGGCGCGACGCGTCGGTGGGCACGACCACCGCCACCACCCTCTGACCCCACTCGGGGTCGGGTTGGCCGACGATGGCGACCTCGGACACTTCCGGATGGCTGCGGATAGCTCGCTCCACGGCGGCGGGCCACACGTTCTCGCCGCCGGTGATGATCATGTCGTCGAGCCGACCGTCCACCTGGAGGACCCCGTTCTCGATGCGACCGTGGTCGCCGGTGGCGAACCAGCCGTCGGCGTCCTTGGGGTCGGTGCCGTCCCGGTAGCAGCGAAGCAGCATCGGGCACCGGAGGTGGACTTGTCCGGCGTCGTCGACGCGCACCTCGACGTCGTCGAGCGGGCGGCCGTCGTAGGCCACGCCGCTGCCCGTCTCGGTCATGCCGTAGGTGGCGACCACGTGCGCCGGGCGGTCGGGCGGCGGCGCGTCCCCTCCCACGAGGATGGCGCGAAAGGCCGCGGGGCCGATGCGGGCGAGGGCCGTCGGCACCAGGGAGGTGAGCGTGCAGCCCCGGGCGGCCGCTGCCATCACCGCGGTGGCGTCGAAGCGGTCGTGCACCGTGCACTGTGTGCCGGTGAGCAGGGCGCGGGTGACGACCGACAGGCCGCCGACATGGGCCAGCGGGAGGCAGGCCAGCCATCGATCACGCGTCGGATCGACCTTCAGCCGGTCGCTGGAGGCGCGAGCCGAGGCGGCCACCGCGTCGTGGGTGAGCACGGCCAGCTTGGGCGCGCCCGAGGTGCCGCTGGTGGCCACCACCAGCGCGTCGCCATCGTCCACCGGCTCGTTCGGGCGGGCGGCCGCCAGCACCTCGGCGCGGGCCGGTCCCGGCAGGCGCGGGTCGAGGG
>DAIQBC010000349.1:0-2543 GCA_036781345.1 Acidimicrobiales bacterium
GGTCAGCACCAGCCAGCCGCGGAACTTGTTCGACAGCGCCATGAGCAGGGTGCCGCGGATGCGGGCCTGCAGGTTCTCCTCGGTGAGGTCCTGCGGCAGGCCGGCGAAGCTCGGGCCGAGCATGTCGACGAAGGCCGTGAAGGCGGGCTCGATGGCGATCGTGCGCAGCTCGATGCCGGTGGCCTCGCACAGTGCCTCCGCGTCGGTCTTGGATCCCTCCGACGAGTAGCGGCTGGGCATCGACACCGCGTGGACGTGCTCGGGGCCGAGCGCGTCGGCGGCGATCAGGGCCACCAGCGAAGAGTCGATGCCGCCCGACAGGCCGAAGACGACGTCGGTGAAGCCGTTCTTCGTGACGTAGTCGTGGGTGGCCAGGACGAGCGCGTCGTACACCTCGTCCACCGACCCCGGCCGCGGCCGCACGACAGGGGCGCGGGGCTCGCCAGGGTGCGCGGCGACCGCCTCGGAGATGGGGATCACCGGCAGGGCGGGGCCTGTGTCGCGTCCACGCGGATCGAGCAGGCGGGTGCGGAACACCGGCTGGATGTCGAGGTCGACGAGCTCGACGGCCTCCTGCAGGGTCGGCATCCGGTGGAGCAGGTCGCCGTGGTCGTCGACCACGAACGAGGCGCCGTCGAAGACGAGCTCGTCCTGGCCGCCCACCTGGTTCACGTAGGCGATCTGGCAGTGGGCGTCCTCGGCGCGGGTGGCCACCATCCGCTCACGCTCCCCCTGCCGCTCCCGGAAGTAGGGCGACCCGTTCGGGATGACGATGAGCTCTGCCCCGCCGGCCGACTGGGCGGCGATGGTGCCCTCGGCGCTCCACACGTCCTCGCAGATCGCGACCCCCACCCGAACGCCCGCGATCTCGAAGAGGGTGAGAGGCGCGGTGCCCGCGGCGAAGTAGCGCTGCTCGTCGAACACGGCGTAGTTGGGCAGCAGGCGCTTCTGGTAGATCCCCCGCACCTCGCCACCGGCGCACACGGCCGCTGCGTTGTAGAGGTCGCGGTCGGCGTCGACGAACCCCACGACAGCCGTGCACCGACCCGTGCGGGCGGCCACCTTGTCGAGAGCGGCGCGGTTGGCGGCCACGAAGCCAGGCTTCAGCAACAGGTCCTCCGGCGGGTAGCCGGTGATGGCGAGCTCGGGGAAGACGGCGATGTCGCCGCCCGCGGCCTCCACCTCGTCATAGGCCGCCAGGATGCGCTCGACGTTGCCGTCGAGGTCGCCGACGACGGTGTTCAGCTGGCAGAGCCCGAGCCGGATGCGCGCCACCGTCCCAGCGTACGCGGCGGCTCTCGGCCGCAGAACCTGGCGTCTGGGACACTCGGGGGGTGGCGGACCTCGCGATCCCCTCCAGGCTGGCCGACACAGTGGTGCGCTGGACGGGCGAGCGCGGGCGGGCATGGCTCGACGACCTGCCGCGGCTTGTCACGGAGGTGAGCGAGGGGTGGGGTCTGGAGGTGGGGTCCCCGTTCGAGGCTGGAGGGCAGACCTCGTGGGTGGCGCCCGTCCGTCGCCGGGCCGACGGCCTTGATGCGGTGCTCAAGCTCCAGCTGCCCGACCCCGCCACTCGCGCGGAAGCCACCGGTCTGCACGGCAGGGGCGGTGACGGTGCCGTGCACCTGTTCGCGCATGATGCGGCCCGCTGCGCGCTCCTCCTCGAGCGTTGTCGCCCGGGCACCGACCTGCGCTCCCTCGGCGGCACCGACGCGGCAACAGCCTTCGGCGCCGAGATCGGGGCCCGCCTGCACGAGGCGACCCCCCGGCCGGCGCTGCCCACCCTTGCCTCGGTGCTCGACCCGTGGGCCGACGAGCTCGAGGCGCAGCTCACCTGTCCCTACGTCGACCGGGGTCTGGAGCGGCTGGCTCTGGCCACGATGCGCATCCGGCCTCGGGCCGTCTCGCGCCAGGTCGTATTGCACGGCGATCTCAACCCGACCAACGTGCTGTCGGCCGAGCGGGAGCGATGGCTTGCCATCGACCCGCAACCGATGGTGGGCGACCCGGCTTACGACGGTCCGCGGCTGGTGACCCAACCCGACCCTGCACTCAGCCCGGACCCGGCGGCAACCCTCACGCGACGCCTCGACATCGTGCGCGATGTGATGGGTGTGGAGCGCGAGGGGCTGGTCCTGTGGTGCCTCGTCGGTGCCGTGGAGATGGGCGCCTCGTCCCGGTCCCACCAGCAGCGAGCGGCGGCGGCTGCCTTCGCCGCACTGGTTGGGCTGCTCGCGGTCGAGCTGCCCTGACGAATCGCCCGTCGCGTGGCGGTGTGCCGCTTCTACGATCAGGGTTCACCGGACGGCACCATGCTGTCCGCCAGGGCCATCGGGGCCGAGCCGAAGGGGAACGACGTGCCGGTACATCCGCAGGTGAAGGTGTTGCTGGAGGGCCTGGCGCAGACCGGGGCCCCCGCGCTGGCGGAGATGTCGCCCGAGGACGCCCGGGTGATGTACAAGAACATGGCCGCCTTTGACGAGCCGGAGGAGGTCACGCGGGTGGACGATCGCCTGGTGCCCGGCCTCGGCGGCGACATCCCC
>DAIQBC010000350.1:0-2529 GCA_036781345.1 Acidimicrobiales bacterium
GTGGCCGGTCGAGCAGGCGGTAGTCGGGGTGGAAGGCGGTGAAGTGCATCGGGACGTCCGGCCCGAGGTGCTCCACCACCCAGGTGGTCATCTCGTGCAGCTCCGCGTCGCTGTCGTTGAGCCCGGGGATCAGGAGCGTGGTGAGCTCGAGCCACACGTCGGTCTCATGCTTCACGTACTGCAGCGTGTCGAGCACGGCGCCGAGCTCGGCGCCGCAGGTGTGGCGGTAGAAGTCCTCGGTGAAGCCCTTGAGGTCGATGTTGGCGGCGTCGAGGTGGGCGTAGAACTCGGCCCGGGGCTCCGGGCAGATGTAGCCGGCGGTCACCGCGACGGTCTGCAGGCCGAGGTCGTGGCAGGCGTTGGCCACGTCGATCGCGTACTCGAGGAAGATCGTGGGGTCGTTGTAGGTGAAGGCCACGCTGCGGCAGCCGAGGTCGGCGGCGGCCCGGGCGATGGCCTCCGGGGAGGCCTCGTCGGCGAGGGTGTCGATCTCCTTGGACTTGGAGATGTCCCAGTTCTGGCAGAAGCGGCAGGCCAGGTTGCAGCCGGCGGTGCCGAAGCTGAAGGTGGCCGAGCCGGGCAGGAAGTGGTTGAGCGGCTTCTTCTCGATGGGGTCGACGCAGAACCCGCTCGAGCGGCCGTAGGTGGTGAGCACCACGCCGTCGCCCTCACGGGCCCGGACGAAGCACACGCCCTTCTGGCCGTCGCGCAGCTTGCAGGCCCTCGGGCACACGTCGCACTGCACCCGGCCGTCGGCGAGGGGATGCCAGTAGGCGGTCGGAACGGTGTGCGGGTCACTCCCGTTCTCGGCCAGCTGATCGGATCGGAGTACATGCTTCATCGCCAGCCATGCTACCGACCGATGCAGAAAACCTGACTGTGCAGTTGACAAGTTTGGACGCCGCGGAGAGATCTCGCCGTGGTGCCCAGCCCTGTGGTGGCGGGCCTAGAGCTTGGGCCAGGTGCGGGTCTGGCGGCGGCGCTTGCGGGAGCGGTCGCCGAGGGTCCAGGCGCGGCGCCAGGCGGGCGCGTCGGGTCCCGTGAGGGGGGAGGTGGTGCCGGCCGCGGCGCGCTGGCGGGCCTGCCACCAGTCGGTGGTGGCCTCGTCGGCCAGCTCGGCCACCGCCCGCTCGATCCGCTCGGCATAGCGGGACGCGTGCTCGCCGTCCTGGGGGTGCAGTGGGGTGCCGTAGGTGACGCGCACGTGGGCGGGGGTGGGGCGCTTGGCGCCCTTGCGCAGGATGCGGGCCGTGCCCTCGATGTGCAGCGGCACCACCGGCACGTGGCAACGGCTGGAGAGGTAGGCGGCGCCGCCCCGGAAGGGCTGGCCCCAGCCGTCGGGCGAGCGGCCGCCCTCGGGGAAGATGAGCATCGACCAGCCGTCCGCGATCAGCCCGGCCGCCTGGTCGGCCGACTTGCGGCCCACCTTGGAGCGCTCGATGGGGATGGCGCCGATCACCAGCGCCGACGCGGCGGAGGTGAGGCGGGTGCGGAAGAAGTAGTCGGCTGCCGCGCCCACGAACACCTTGTAGCGCCATGGCTCCGGGATCGACGTGAGCACCACCGGCGTGTCGAGGTGGCTGTGGTGGTTGCCGGCGAAGATCACCGGGCCGTCGCTGAGGCCAGCGAGCCGATCGATGCCGTCGCGCTCGGGGGCGCCCAGCGCCGCCACGGCGGGACGCAGCACGCTCTCCAGCAGCACCGTCCGGGCGAGGCGGGCGGGGAAGCGGCGGGCCCAGCCGGAGTCGTAGTCGGCGCCGAGCTTGCGGGTGGGCGTGGGCGGCTCCACCCCGCCCGGCACCGTGGGCGCGGAGAACGGGAAGGGTGGCTTCGGGAGCCGGGGCACCTTCACGTGACGTCGGCCATCACGATCGGGGGGTTGTGGAAGTGGGTGATGGTGGCGTCGCGACCCACGACGTCGGAGGCCATCTCGAGGGCGTCGGTGAGCGTCGAGGCCGGCGTGAAGCCGAGGCGGCGCACCGAGCGGGCCTCGCCGCCCACGATGATCACCTTGCCGAGGTGCGACAGGGCATGGCTGCCCCAGTACCACATGTAGAACGGGTGGACGCCGTGGTAGGCGTAGCTCGTGCGGTAGAGGTGGCGATACCACTCGTCCTCGGCGAACTGCTTCTCGTAGCTCTTCTCGATCTCGATCGGATCGGTGGTGTCGGCCAGCACCTGCTCGAAGAAGTCGATGTAGCTCGGGTGGTGCACGGGGTGGAACTCCCACGGCGTGGGGTGGCTCATGATGAGCACGCCGCCCTCGCGGACGAGCGGGCGGCCCCGGTACATGTTGAAGAAGTAGCCGAGCCCGAGGCACATGACGAGGATCGGGTTCATGATCGAGTGCACGTTGTAGGGGCAGATGTAGGGGAGCCCCATCGTGAGGATGTCGGTCTGGCCCTCCACGGCCACGAGCTGCTGGGCGAACACGTTCTCCGTGGTGACCTCGTGCACGGCCTCCACCTCGCCGGCCTGCACCGAGGTCATGCCGTAGGGCGACAGCCAGGCGTTGAACATCTTGCGGCG
>DAIQBC010000351.1:0-2511 GCA_036781345.1 Acidimicrobiales bacterium
CCTCAAGGCGAACTACGCGCCCGAGTACCTCGCCGCCCTGCTGACGAGCGTCCAGGCCAACCTCGACAAGGCGGCCGTCTACCTCGCGGAGTGCCGCACGATGGGCATCGAGGTGCTGGTCCCCGACGTCAACCGCTCGGTGTCCCACTTCACCCCGGTGGTGGAGATCGACGTCGACAGCGGCGTCGAGACGCGCTCGATCGTGTTCGGGCTCTCGGCCGTGCGCAACGTCGGGTCGGGGCTCGTTGGGCTGCTCATCGCCGAGCGGGAGGCCAACGGGCCCTTTGCCGACTTCTACGACTTCGTGGAGCGCGTCGACTTCCAGGTGCTCAACAAGAAGACCATCGAGTCGCTCATCAAGGCCGGTGGCTTCGACTCGCTGGGCCACCCTCGCCAGGGCCTCCTCCGCTCCTTCGAGCACATCATCGACGCCACGGTGTCGCGCCGGCGGGAGCAGGAGATGGGCGTGATGTCGCTCTTTGGCGAGATCGAAGAAGCCGGGCCGATGTTCGACGAGCGGCCCCCCATCCCCGACGTGGAGTTCGGCAAGCGGGAGCGCCTGAGCCACGAGAAGGAGATGCTCGGTCTCTACGTGAGCGACCACCCGCTGATGGGAGCGGAGGCATCCCTGCGCCGCCGCTGCGACGGCCGTCTGGCCGACTTGGCCGAGTTGGAAGACGGCACGATCCGCACCTTCGGCGGCGTGGTCACCGGCCTCCAGCGCAAGTGGACGAAGAAGGGCGACCTCATGGCGGTGTTCGCCCTCGAGGACCTGCAGACCTCCGTCGACGTGATGGTGTTCCCGCGGTCGATGACCGACCACGGCCACAAGCTGGCCGACGATGCCATCGTGACGATCCGTGCCCGAGTCGACGCCCGCGACGACCAGCCGAAGCTCATCGCCATGGAGATCGAGCCGTTCGAGCCGATGTCGGGCGAGGCCTTCCCGCTGCGGGTGAAGGTGGCGGCGGCGGCCTTGTCGGAGACCATCATCGAGGAGCTCAAGCGGCTGCTCGGGGAGCACCCCGGTGACTCGCCGGTGCTGCTCCACCTGGGGGAGCAGAAGGTGCTGCGGCTCCCGGAGGCGTGGACCGTCGACGTCGGGCCCGCGCTGCTGGCCGAGCTGCGTGTGCTGCTCGGGCCCGGCGCCATCCTCGCCTGATCCACCCTTGACCCGGGGGTCATGGCGGCTGAGCAGGCTGTTCGCGGTCTGTCAAGCGGCCCGCGAGTTGCGCTGAGCCGTCGCGTCTACTGGACTAGAGAGGTTCGAACCGCCGAGTGAGCCGGGGGCTGGCAAGCCGATGTCGATCCAGGTCGAGACCAAGGACTGCACTGCGCTGGGGGACGCCGAGCTCGCGGAGCTGGCTGATCTGTGTGCCGAAGGGCCGCTTCCCCACGAGGTGGGCGTGCTCTCGAAGCAGGCGGAGGCGTGGGTGCTCGTCACCCAGGTGCGGGAGAACGGCAAGCTCAAGGGCTTCGCGTTCTCCACCCTCGAGCGCATCGGCGGCACGCCGTCGGTGCTCATCGGGCTGGCGTCCGTGAAGCGCGGCGGCAAGCGCGACAGCGTGCTCCGCGCCATCATGCACGAAGAGCTGCGGCGGGCCGTGTTGGCCTTCCCCGACGAGGACGTCCTCATCGGCACCCGCTTCACCACGCCCGCCGGCTTCGAGGCCTTCAGGTCGCTCAACGACGTCGTGCCCCGCCCCGACCACCGCGCCAGCGGCGAGGAGCGGGCATGGGGTCGGCGCCTCGCCAAGCGCTTCGGCGTCGACGCCGCGGCCTACGACGACCGCTCGTTCACGGCCACCGGCAACGGGAACCACCCCGAGGTGCTCGACCACGAGAGCCTGAAGCCCGACGCCATCCCCGCTGACGTGGTCGCCTTCTTCAAGGGCTTCAACGCCAAGCGCGGCGACTCGCTGGTGGCCTTCGGCTGGGCTATGGCCGAAGACCTCGCCAAGCTCGCGTAGCCGCTTGGACCTGGGCGACGCCGTCCGCCGGAGGCGGATGGTACGAGCCTTCACCTCCGACCCCGTCGACCCGTCGGTGGTCGACCACCTCGTGGACCTAGCGCGACGCGCGCCGTCGGCCGGTCACAGCCAGGGCTGGTCGTTTGTGGTGCTCGAGGGCGCCGAGCAGACCGCCCTGTACTGGGACGTGGCCCTGCCGTCGGACCGTCGCTCGGCGTTCCGCTGGCCGGGCCTGATCGCGGCGCCCGTCCTGATCGTCGCCCTCGTGCGCCCCGAAGCGTGGGTCGAGCGCTACGGCGAGCCCGACAAGTCGGCCACCGGCCTCGGCTCGGGCGCGGAGGTCTGGCCCGTGCCCTACTGGTGGGTGGACGGCGGGATGGCCGTCGAGCACCTGCTCCTCGGGGCCGTGGACGCAGGCCTCGGTGCCTGCTTCTTCGGCTTGTTCGACCACGAGGAGGTGGTGTTGACGACCCTCGGGGTCCCTGACGGCTGGCGGGCCGTGGGCACCATCGCCGTCGGCCACCCCGCTTCGGCCGACACG
>DAIQBC010000352.1:0-2502 GCA_036781345.1 Acidimicrobiales bacterium
CCGGTCGACATGATGCCGGTGAGCTTCACCTCCAGCTGCAGCGAGCCGTCGAGGTAGAAGTACCAGTAGAAGCCGTACTCGTAGTTGCCGATGGTGGCGATCGACGACACGACCAGCCGCCGGGATCGCCGCACCTCGGTGCGGCCGCCCAGCAGGTCGACGTGCTTCCAGAGGATCCCGTAGTCCTCCTCGTGGATGCAGATGGCGTTGGCGATGGTGGTGGGGTTGCCGTGCTCGTCGGCCAGCACCGCATCGAGGTAGTGGATCTCCCCGAGGCAGTCGCAGCCGAGCGTGAGGGAGTTGGCCAGGCGGCCCAGCCCCCACTCGCCGGCGTCGAAGGCGTTCTTCCAGCCGTGCACAGGCCCAGGGTCGCCGTAGGGCACCACCATCTCGCTGATCGACGCGCGGTGCAGGATCGATCGCGTGCGCCCGCCGTCTTCGTAGCCGACCGTGTGCAGCACGAGGCCCTCGAGCGGATCGAGCGCAACCCGCAGCGACCAGCGCTGCCAGCGCAGCCGGTTGCCGTCCACGGTGAAGCTGGGCCCATCCGGCTGGATGATCTCCAGGGGGCGGAGGTCGTCGCGCAGTGGATGGTTGTCTTCGGGGTAGTAGCTGCCGGGGTCATCGGGCAGGGGCACGATGCCGTGGTCGACGATCTCCAGCACCTCACCGCGGGCCATGTCGACGAAGGCCAGCAGGCCCTCGATCGGCCGGGCGTAGCCGTTGTCACCCGGGTGCTCCCGGTAGAAGGAGATGCAGCGAGCGACTCGCCTTCCCTCTTCGGCCGGGATGCCGAAGCTCCCAGTGGGCCAGGGGTCGATCTGGACCTTGCTGAGATCCGTGATGCCGCGCGCGGCGAGGGCCGCCTTGAAGCCGTCGTGCTCGTGCAGGGCGAGAATGGCCCCGAACGCCTCCCCGAAGCCGAGAGCGGGGCGCACGTCGTCGCGCTCGACCCAGCTGAGCACCGCACCCGATCCCACGTCGACGACGGCCTCGATCACCGTGCAGTCAGGGCCCGGCACGATGACCAGCCGGGCTCGACGCTCGGCCCGGTCGAGCTCGGGCTTCGGGGGCTCGTCGAGGGTGATGGTGGAGAAGCGGGCGGCCTCGCTGAGCCGTCCCGTGGCGCGGACCGCGGCGACGGCCGCGGTGATCTCCTCGGCGGTGAGAGGCTCGAGGGCGTGGGTGGGCACGTCGGCTACCTCGCGGGGTCGATGGCGACCTTGACGGCGCCGCTGTGCTCTTGGTCGGCGATGGCGTAGAAGGCGTCCTGCCACTGCGACAGTCCGAAGGTGTGCGTGAGCATGGCGGTGAGGTCGATCCGGCCTGCCACCACGAGGTCGAGGTAGTGCTGGATGCCGTGCTGGCGGCGGCCCTCGACCTGCTCGATGCCGAAGGCGTTGGAGCCCACCCAGCTGATCTCCTTGAAGTAGAGCGGGCTCCACTCCCAGCGGCCGGGCGCGTGGACGCCGCTCTTCACCAGGGTGCCCCGTGCCTTGAGCACCCGCACCTCGATCTCGAAGGTCTCCGGCTTGCCGACGGTGTCGTAGGCCACGTCGATGCCCCCTGGGTGGCACATGGGCAGGCCCGGGAGGCCGTCCATCAGCGGTCGCAGCACACCGCCCGACCAGGCGGCCAGCGCATGGAGGAGCTCCTCCTGGGTGCCGAGGCGGAAGAGGTGGTGGGCGCCGAGTTCGGCCGCCAGGCGGGCCTGGGCATCGAAGCGCGCCACCACCCCCACCTCCACGTCGGGGTACAGCGTGCGCAGGACGGCCACCGCGCAGCAGCCCAGCGAGCCGGCGCCCCACACGAGCACCCGACCACCCGCGGGCGGCGGGTGACGGGTGATGCTGTGCAGCGACACGGAGAACGGGTCGGCGAAGATGGCCTGCTTGTTGCTGACCGTGTCGGGGACGGCGAACAGCATCGAGGAGTGGGCGGGCATGAGCTCGGCGTAGCCACCGGTGGCGTCGCTCGACACGCCGGTATGGATGCCGGGGCTGATGTCGCCAGCCGCGAAGCTCCAGCAGAGGCTGTAGTCCCCCGCTTGGCAGGCGGGGCACAGCGGGCTGATGCCGCGCGGCGCGCACGACAGCCAGGGGTTGAGCACCACCCGCTGACCCACCTCGAAGCCAGCTGCCTCGGGGCCCAGCTCGGTGACCTCGGCCACCACCTCGTGGCCCATCACCTGGGGGAAGGAGCACAGGCCGCTCAGCGCGTTGTCGCGGTCGTCCTCACCGAAGTCGAGGAGGATCTGCTTGGAGTCCGATCCGCAGATGCCGGTGAGGATGGGGCGCGTCACCAGCCAGTCGGGGCGCAGTGGCCGCGCGTCGGGGATGTCCCGCAGGGCCACGGGTGTGACGGCCAGGTTGCGGGCCAGCAAGCTGGCGTCGGCCGGCGGCGTCCAGGGCTGCGTGCCGACCCCGAAGACCAGGGCTCTCATGCGCCGAGCCTAGGCTCGCCTGCGTGTCAGTGACGGTGGGCATCGACATCGGCACCACG
>DAIQBC010000353.1:0-2497 GCA_036781345.1 Acidimicrobiales bacterium
TCCTCGGCGGTGGGGGTGCGCTTCTTGCGGGCCTCGGCGGGGAGCAGCTTGGTGATCGCCGTCATGATGCGCTTGGTGTCGGCGTCGGCCGACTTCCCGGTGAGGCCGGCGACGGGCGGGCCCACCCGGATCGTGATGGTGGGCGGGTGGCCGAGGGCCAGCAGGTTGGGGAGGCGCTCGCTGCGGGGCCACACCCTCTCGGTGCCCCACAAGCCGATCGGGATCACCGGCGCGCCGGTCATGGCCGCCAGCCGGGCGGCGCCCCAGCGGCCCTTGAGCACCGGGTCGAAGAAGGCGGGGCCGCGCGGGATCGTGCCCTGCGGCATGAGCGCCACCAGCTCACCCATCTCGAGGGCCAGAGCGGCGGCGGCCAACGGCTCATCGGAGCCGGTACCGCGCTCCACCCGGATGCCGCCCATGGCCTTGGCGAGCTGGCCGACGATCGGGGCGTCGAACACCTCCTTCTTGCCGAGGAAGCGCACCGGCCGGCCCCGCTTGGCCAGCGCCACGGCCATGGCCATCGGGTCGAAGTAGCTGCGGTGGTTGCCGACCACGATGGCGGGGCCCTCGGCAGGGATGTGCTCCACCCCGGAGATGTCGAAGCGGGCATAGGGGATCAGCTCGGGGCGGACCAGGGACAGCAGCGCCTTCTGCGGCTCGATGCCCACCACAGGGAGCTTCGGGACGCCGGCCGGCACGTCGAGGTGCACCACCGGCCAGCGCCGCAGCAGGGCCACCACCACCATGCGGGGATCAGGGTTCACCACCACTGGGTGCCGCACGGCCGCGAGCATGGGCACGTCGTAGAAGCTGTCGGAGTAGGCCCAGCTCTCCGCCAGGGCCACGCCGTTGGAGCGAGCCCAGTCCTGGATGGCACGCAGCTTGCCGGGGCCCCACACGAACTCGCCGTCGAGGGTGCCGTCGTACACGCCATCGCGCTCGCCGTAGCGAGTGGCCACCACGTCGTCGAAGCCCAGCGCGTCGGCCAGCGGCTTCACGAGGTCGTAGGGCGTCGTCGTGGCGAGGATCAGTCGCCGTCCGGCAGCGCGGTGCTCCGCGAAGATCGGGCGGGCGAAGGGTTGCAGGCTGGCGGCCAGGGCCTCAGCGGCCAGCTCACCCGCCTCCTGCACCTGCGAGCGCACCCAACCGGATGCGAAGCGCACAGCCCGCTTGGTGACCTCCATGCTCGGCCGGTTCTCGCCGAACAGGTCGTACATCCGGTAGACGAGCTGCTCGCCGGGGATGCTGCGGTCGGTGACCCCGGCTGCCTTGAGCGCCTCGCCGATGATCGGTCCCGAGGCACCTCGCAGGAGCGTCCGGTCGAGATCGAAGAAGGCAGCGCCGTCAGCCATGGCCACGACCGTAGTCCCCGACGCGGAAACGCCGGCCCGGGGGCCGGCGTTCCGCTTCTTGCGAGGGGCTGGAGGGGGGTCCTGCCACATCTCGCTCGGAGGGCATCCCTGGGGGGAGGAATGCTTCCTCGTGTTGCCATGAGGGTAGGCCCCTGCAAGCAATCCGTCAAACAGTTGTTGTCGATAGGTGCCATCATGTCCAGCGATGGACCTCCGCCAGCTCACCGCCCTCGTCGCCGTGGCCGAGACCGGCAGCATCTCCGCCGCCGCCCGATCGCTGCACACCGTGCAGTCGAACGTCTCGACCCACCTCGCCCACCTCGAACGCGACCTCGGGGTGACACTGTTCGACCGGGCAGGAGGCAGTCTCACAGACGAGGGCGATGCCGTGGTGCGCCGGGCCCGCCACATCCAGGCCGAGCTCGAGGCCCTCAACACCGACGTGGCTGCGCTGCGCGACGAGGTCACCGGCACCGCACGGCTCGGGTGCATCGGCACCTCGGCCCGCTGGCTCGTGCCGCTCGTCCTCGACGCCGTGACGCGAGCCCATCCCAAGGTGCACGTGATCGTGGTCGACGCCACCACCACCTCCCTGGTGCCCCGCCTGCTGGCCGACGAGCTGGATCTCGCGGTCGTGAACCTGCCGATCACCCACCGAGAGGTGGTGGCAGACCACCTCTTCGACGAGGACCGCATCATCGTCGCCCCCGACAGCCACCCGCTGTCGAGCCGTGACCGGGTGACCCTGGCCGACCTGGCCGACCATCCGCTCCTCCTCGAACCCACCGGCACGACGTTCCGTGACGAGCTCGACCGGGAGGCCATCGCGGCAGGGATCGTGCTGGAGGCCAAGGCGGAGGTGGACGGCCTGCGCCTCATCGCCACGCTGGCGTTCCAGGGGTTCGGGGCTGCCATCGTGCCGGCCACCGCAGCACCTGCCGGGCTGGACGGCCGCTGGCGCCGGGTGCCCATCGACGGCCTGCGCCGCCGTTCGGTGGGGCTGGCGCGTCGTCAGCGCGGCCTCCTGTCGGCCCCCGCTCGAGCGCTCCGTGAGGCGGTGCGGACGGTGGTGACGACCGATGCCGAGTCCCTCGACGGGGTCCACCTTCCGGGAACGTAACCCCCCCGGCGCGAGCCTGGTCGCA
>DAIQBC010000354.1:0-2496 GCA_036781345.1 Acidimicrobiales bacterium
ACAGGAACGTGAACCGGTTGCCGAAGGCCCGCCCCGACATGCCGTAGGTGCCCGCTCCGTAGGAGGAGCCGATGATCACGGTCAGGTGCGGCACCGTCGAGTTCGTGACGGCGTTGAGCATCTGCGAGCCCTTCTTGATGATCCCGGCGGCCTCGTAGTCGCGGCCGACCATGTAGCCGGTGATGTTCTGCAGGAACACCAACGGCAGATCGACCTGGTTGCAGAGCTGGATGAAGTGGGCCGCCTTCTCCGCGCCCTCGGGGTAGATGACGCCGTTGTTGCCGAGGATCCCCACGGGGTACCCGTGCACCGATGCCCAACCGCACACCATCGTGGAGCCGTAGCGTCCCTTGAACTCCTCGAAACGTGAGCCGTCGGCGAAACGGGCGATCACGTCGCGGACGTCCACGGGCTGGCGCAGGTCACGGCTCACGAGGCCGAGGAGCTCGTCGGGATCATGGCCCGGCTCATCGGGCAGCAGCGCAGGGGCCGGCCCCGCCTTGCGCCAGTTGAGGTGCGAGATGACCTCGCGGCACATGCGCAGCGCGTCCATCTCGTCCTCGGCCAGGTAGTCGCCCAACCCCGAAACCTCGGCGTGCAGACGAGCCCCGCCGAGCGTCTCGTCGTCGCTCTCCTCACCGGTGGCCATCTTCACCAGCGGCGGTCCGGCCAGGAAGATCTTCGACTGCTCCTTCACCACGATCACGTAGTCGGAGAGCCCCGGCTGATAGGCGCCCCCGGCGGTGGAGGAGCCGAACACGACGCACACCGTCGGGATGCCCATCTTCGAGAGCTCGATCATGTCGTAGAAGGGACGGCCGCTCTCCGCGAAGTGGTCGGTCTGGGCCCGCCGGCGGGTGCCCTCGCCCCCGCCCCCGCCGTCGGTCTGCACCCGCAGGTCAGCGCCGGCGGACTCCACGAAGCTGACGTAGGGCATCCCGTTGTCGCGAGCGATCTCGATCGCACGCGACCACTTCTTGCCTGCATAGGGCGTGAGGGCTCCACCGAGGACCGACGGGTCGTTGCCCATGATCACGCACTCGACGCCGGCGATGACCCCGATGCCGACGACCATGCCGCCACCGATCACGTAGTCGGAGCCGTAGCCGGCCAATGCGCTGATCTCGAGGAAGGGGCTGTCTGGGTCGAGCACGGCGGCGATGCGCTCGCGGATGGGCAGCTTGCCCCGCGAGCGCATCCGCTCCATCGCCGCTGGGCCTCCGCCGGCCGAAGCCTCGTCGAGCAGCCCGTCGATCACCTCGAGCTGCTCGAGCATGTCGGCCCGATTCTGCTGGTAGGCCTCGCTCCCGATGTCGACCGTGGAGGGCAACGGGGGGGCGAGCAGTGTCCGCGACATGCGGCGACCCTAGGAGCAGAGGTCGGCTCCCGCACGTGAGGGGCATCAACACGCTGACCCCGGGGCGGCAACGGGTTGCTGGCCCGGTCACGTTGGTGTGAGGGACGTGAGCTCGTAGGTGGCCATCTCGGTGTAGGTGATGGTGAGGCCCCCGACCTTGGTCCGCACCGAGATGGTGCGCTCGTTTCGGATCGGCAGCATCGTGGAGGGATCCACCCACCAGTCCACCTCCTCGGTGCCCTCCTGGGCGCCGCTGAGCTGCCGCTCGAGGCGGAGGTGGCGCGTGTGGCTCGTGCGACCATCCACCTCGATGTCGTCGTCACCGACGTAGGTCGTGGGGCCGGCGGAGGTGGTGGAACCTCCGACCGCTGTGCTGGTGCCGGTGGAGCGGCCCCGCCGCGACTCACCGATCCTCATGCCCTCCCACAGCATCACGTCGGGCTCGGCGCACGTGAAGGTGCTGGTGTTGTCCACCTTGAAGGAGCCGAAGTCGCGCCGGGCGAACGAGCGGCCGCCGGTGGTGACGATCCCAGACGGATCCGCGCAGAAGCGCCAGTCCTGCCAGTGGTGGGAGTTGTAGTCGATCCGGAATCGCCAGCAGCCCTCCCCGTCGGCGGTGACGGTGGCGGGCATCGTGGGTCCCTGCTCCTCAGTGAGCGGAGGGAAGCTGGTCTGCTCGGTGCCGTCCCCCCGGTAGAGGTACACCCCGCCAGCCGGAGGCCCGAACTCGTCCGCCGGCTCCGTGCTCACCGTCGAGCCATCGGAGCGCTCTCGGGCTTCGTCGACCGTGACCGGGCGAGGGCTCGCGCCACCGAACAGGAGCCAGGCCGCCGATCCGGCCACGACAAGGAGCGCGGCTCCGATCAGCGCGATCCGACGCCGTCGTGTCTGCATCGGCTAGAGGATGGCCCCCGACTCCTTCATGGCGGCGAGCTGCTCCCAGTCGAAGCCGACCTCGAGCAGCACGAGCTCGGTGTGCTCACCGTGCTCGGGAGCCCGGGCCACCTCCACGGCCACCTCGTCGAACTGGGCCGGGCTGGCCACCAGCTGCACGTCCTGGCCGTTGCCGGCCGTCATCGTCGGCAGGTAGCCGTTGGCGATCACCTGCGGGTCGTCGTAGAGCTCGTCGAGGGTCTGGA
>DAIQBC010000355.1:0-2466 GCA_036781345.1 Acidimicrobiales bacterium
TGGCGCACGTCGGCCGGGTCGGGGGAGAACACCCGCTTGGCGATGTCGATCTGGACGGGGTGCAGGCTCCATGCGCCGACGCAGCCCAGCAGGTAGGCGTTGCGGAACTGGTCCTCGCAGGCGACGGTGTCCTTGATGTCGCCGAAGGGACCGTAGAAGGCGAAGATCCCGTTGGCCTGGCAGGCATCCACCATGCGGGCGACCGTGTAGTGCCACAGATCCTGCTGGTAGGTAGCACGCGGCCCCTCGATGTCGCCGTCGACGGGATCCTGCCGCACGAGGTAGCCCGGGTGACCGCCCCCTACTCGAGTGGTCTTCATGCGGCGGTTGGCGGCGAGATCGGCGGGGCCGAGGGAGAGGCCCTGCATGCGCGGCGAGGCGCCGCAGATCTCCTCGACGTTGGCCACGCCGCGGGCCGTCTCGAGGATCGCGTGCACGAGGAGCGGGCGGGTGAGCCCGGCCTTGGCCTCGAGCTGGGCGAGGAGGCGGTCGACGTAGTGGATGTCCTCGGCGCCCTCGACCTTGGGGATCATGATGACGTCGAGCTGATGGCCGACCTCCGTGACGGCGGTGATGAGATCGTCGAGACCCCACGGGGAGTCGAGCGAGTTCACTCGTGTCCACAGCTGGGTGTCGGACGACGTCCACGCCTTGCCCACCTCGACCAAGCCGGCTCGGGCGGCCTCCTTGTCCGACGCGGGCACACCGTCTTCCAGATTGCACAAGAGGATGTCGACGGTGGGGGCGATCTCCGGGACCTTGGCCACCATCTTCGGGTTCGAGCCCGGGAAGAAGTGGATCACGCGCGACGGTGGGAACGGGATCTCCCGCAACGGCTCGGGCGCGCCGACGGCCAGCGGGCGGAAGAAGTCCTTGGCGCTGCGCATCAGCCCTCCACCGACTCGACCATGCGACGGGCGATCACCTTCAGGCAGAGGACCTCGTCGGCTCCCTCGAAGATGGACAGGACGCGGGCGTCGACGAAGTAGCGGCTCACGTCGTACTCCTCGGCATAGCCCATCCCGCCGTGGATCTGCATCGCCTCTCGTGTGACCCACTCGGCCGCCTTGCAGACGTAGGCCTTCACCATCGCCGCTTCGAGGGCGCCCTCGCCCTTGGCCATGAGCCGGGCGACCGCGTACGAGGCCTGGCGGGAGGCCTGGATCGTGACGGCCATGCGGGCCAGCTTCACCTTGGTGAGCTGCAGCACTCCGATGGGCTGACCGAACACGAGCCGGTCCTCGGCGTACTGCCGGGCCGCCTCGTAGGCCGCCTGCATCAGGCCCACGGCCCGGGCCGCCGTCTGCAGCCGTCCGTTCTCGAACCCGGCCATCTGCAGGTAGAAGCCCTTGCCGAGGCCGTCCTCGCCGCCCACGAGGTTGGCGTCGTCCACGAACCACGAGTCGAAGGCGATCTCGTAGGAGTGCATGCCGCGGTAGCCGATGGTGTCGATCGGGCGGCCCTCCATGCGGCCACCGGCGTCCTGGTCGAGCACGAACCCGTGGCCGTCGCCGCGCTCCTTCGGCACGATGAACATGGACAGCCCCCGGTGGGCCTTGGTGCGATCGGGGTCGGTGCGGGCCAGCAGCATGAGCACATCGGCCCGACCCCCGAAGGTGCACCAGGTCTTCACGCCGTTGATGAGCCAGCCGCCCTCGGTCTTGGTGGCGGTGACCTTCACGCCCGCCACGTCGGAGCCGAAGTCGGGCTCGGTGACGGCGACCGCGTTCATCACCTCGGCGGTGGCCAGGAGAGGAAGCCAGTGCTGCTTCTGCTCCTCGGTGCCACCCTTCACCAGCGCCCGGGTGAGGATCTCCGGGCGGGTGATCAGCGATCCGCCAGCGCCGAGGGAGCCGCGTGACAGCTCCTCGGTGGCAACGACCATGCCGATGTACTCCGACTCGCCGCCGCTTCCGTAGCCGCCGTACTCCTCGGGTATCGACAGCCCGAAGGCGCCCATCTCGGCCAGGCCCGCGATGATGTCTTCGGGGATGTCGGCGTTCTCGCGGTGGATGTGCTCGGCGATCGGCTTCAGCTTCTCCTCGGCGAAGCGTCGGAAGGTGTCCTGCACGAGCTCGAAGTCGTCGTCGAGGTTGCGGCGGCCCTCGTGGCCGCCCAGCGAGGCCAGGAAGGCGGGGTCGCGGTAGGTGGCGCAGAAGGCGCGGGCGGCGTCGAGAGCCGTGGGGTCGATGCCCCAGATGGCCTCGCGTCCGAACAGGCGGCTGGCGAGCTCCCCGACCGCGTCGGCGACGAAGGCGCAGGCGATGGCGGCCTCGGTCTCCCCGAGGGCGCCGTAGTCGAGCATCGAACGGGCCGTCTCGACGGCCGCGCCGGCGTGGGCGATGTCGTACGCGAGCACCTGGTCGGCGTCGGGGCCGCCGCCCGCCTTGAGGCTCCTGGTGCCCGCCTGGACGACGCTCCGGGCCAGCTCCACGACGTCCGCCGCGGTGGTGAGATCAGCAGCAA
>DAIQBC010000356.1:0-2462 GCA_036781345.1 Acidimicrobiales bacterium
CCCTGCCAGCTCGGCCGCCACGGAGATCACGTAGACGGCCCGGGATCCTTCAGCAGGCTTGGCCATGATCACACCCCGAGGTGCTCGCGGGGCGAGGCCCCGACGGACGCGGCTTGGAAGGCCTCGAGCGCCTTCCGCTCGGCGCTCGACAGCTTGGACGGTACCGCCACCTCCACCATGGCAAGGAGATCGCCGGTGCCCTTCGGGGTGACCACACCCTTGCCCTTGACCCGGAAGGTGCGGCCTGACCGGGTGCCCGGGGGGATGCGCAACGTGACCGGGCTGCCGTCGAGGGTGGGCACCGCGATGTCGGCCCCGAGGGTGGCCTCGGGGAAGGTGATGGGCACGGTGAGGGTGAGGTCGTTGCCCTTGCGCTGGAACAGCGGGTGGAGCGACACGCGCACGATGACGTAGAGGTCGCCAGGCGGGCCGCCGTTCTGACCCGGGCCGCCGCGGCCCTTGAGCCGGATCCGCTGACCGTCGTCGACGCCCGCGGGAACGCGGAGCTTCACCTGGCGGGGGCGGCGCTCCACCCCGGTGCCCCGGCAGGTCGGGCAGGGATCGTCGATGACGATCCCGCGCCCGCCGCACACGGGGCAGGGTGACGACAGGGAGAACAGGCCTTGCGGGTCGGACACCACGCCCTGCCCGCCGCAGTTACCGCACCGGTGGGGCACGCTTCCCGGCGCGGCACCGGATCCGTTGCACGTGTGGCAGGTCGCGTCGCTGGTGAGGTGGACGGTGGTGGTGATGCCGGCCACCGCGTCGTCGAAGCTGAGGTGGAGCTCGGCCTCGAGGTCGTGGCCGCGGTGCGGGCCTCGCCCACCCCGCCCGCCCCCGCGCCCGGCGCGCCCGAACAGCCCGCCGAGCAGATCGCTCAGGTCGGCACCGTCCTGGAACCGGAAGCCGCCGGTCCCGCCGCCGGGCGAGCCACCCGGGAAGCCGGCGGCCGCTGGTCCGAGCCGGCGAACCTCGTCGTACTCCTTGCGCTTCTCCGGGGTGCCCAGGACGTCGTAGGCGGCCGAGACCTCCTTGAAGCGCTCCTCCGCCGCGGCGTCACCTGGGTTGGCGTCGGGGTGGTACTTCCGCGACAGCTTGCGGTACGCGCTCTTCAGCTCCTTGGCGGTCGCCGTCTCCGACACCCCGAGGACCCGGTAGTAGTCCTTCTCGAACCACTCGCGCTGCGGAGCCATCGTGCCGACCTAGTCCGTGACCTTCACCATGGCGGGGCGCAGGACGCGACCGTGCCACGTGTAGCCGGCCCGCATGACCTCGGAGACCACGTGCTCGCCGCCGTCACCGGGCTCGTGCACCACGGCGTCGGCCACGGTGGGGTCGAACACCTCGCCGATGGGGTCGACCCGCACGAGGCCCTCCTTCTCGAGCGCGGCCAGCAGGGCAGCCCCGATCGGCTCCACCTCCGTAGCGCCGTGGGCCATGGCCCCGTCGCAGGCATCGAGCACCGGCAGCAGGCGCTCCACCAGAGCGCCCGAGCTGCGGGCCAGCTCATCGTCGAGCCGGCGCTGGGATTGCTTGCGGAAGTTGTCGAAGTCGGCCGCGGTGCGCTGGTAGGCGTCTCGAAACTGATCTCGTTCCTGGGTGACGCGCTCGAGATCGGCCACCAGCGTCTCCACCGAGAGCACCTCCGCCTCACCCGCCGGGACGACGATGTCATCGAGGACCTCACCGTCGAGAACCTCGCCCTCGCCCGGATCGGGCCCCTTGTCGGGCTGGACGTCGGTCATGACGGGCTAGGCCTGGTGCTCGTCGTCGACGATCTCCGCGTCCACGACGTCGTCGTCGGAGGGCTGACCGGCACCGGCTGGCCCTGCGCCACCGGCCTCGCGGTCGGCCGCGGCGGCCGCGTCGTAGAGCTTCTGGGTGAAGCCCTGTGACGAGGTCATGAGGTCTTCCGTGGCCCGCTTGATGGCGTCGGTGTCGGAGCCGCTGATGGCGCCCTTCAGGGCGGCGAGGTGGCCCTCGACCGTGGTCTTCTCCTCGCCCTCGAGCTTGTCGCCCTGCTCCTTCAGCAGCTTCTCGGTCTGGTACACGAGGGTGTCGGCGTTGTTGCGGACCTCGGCCTCCTCGCGGCGCTGGCGGTCCTCCTCGGCATGCGCCTCGGCGTCCTTCACCATCTGGTTGATGGCGTCCTTGTCGAGGCTCGACTGGCCGGTGATCGTCATCGACTGCTCCTTGTTCGTGGCGCGGTCCTTGGCGGACACGTGCACGATGCCGTTGGCGTCGATGTCGAAGGTGACCTCGATCTGCGGCACGCCCCGGGGGGCAGGGGGCAGGTCGACGAGCTGGAACTTGCCGAGGGTCTTGTTGAACTGCGACATCTCGCGCTCGCCCTGCAGCACGTGGATCTCCACCGACGGCTGCATGTCTTCGGCGGTGGTGAACACCTCGGTGCGGCGGGTGGGGATGGTGGTGTTGCGCTCGATGAGCTTGGTCATCACGCC
>DAIQBC010000357.1:0-2429 GCA_036781345.1 Acidimicrobiales bacterium
GGCGGCGAAGGTGGAGGCGGCGTTGAAGCCGAACCAGCCGAACAGCAGGATGAAGGTGCCGAGCATGGCCATCGGGATGTGGTGGCCGGGGATCGAGTTGGCCGACCCGTCCTTGTTGAACTTGCCGATGCGAGGACCGATGACGACCGCCCCCGCCAGAGCCGCGGCGCCGCCCATGGCGTGGACCACGCCGGAGCCGGCGAAGTCGACGTAGCCGAAGCCGAGGCCGACGTTGTTGCCGAGCTGGTTCAGCCAGCCGCCACCCCACGTCCAGGCGCCGAACAGCGGGTAGTAGATGCCACCGCAGAAGAAGCCCCAGAGCACGAAGTTCTTCCACTGCCAGCGCTCGGCCATCGAGCCGGTCGGGATCGTGGCGGTGGTGTCCATGAAGGCCACCATGTAGAGGAAGTAGCCGGCCACCGCCGCCCCACCCGGACCCGACAGGTCGGTGAGGGCGAAGCCACCCTTCCAGAGGAACACCCAGTCGCCGAACTTGATGGCGGCATCCCCCACCGGGGCGGCGTACCCGAAGTCGAAGCCCGGAAGCACGTAGCTGAAGCCGCCGAACATGAACCCGTAGCCGAGCAGGAAGAAGGCGACGAACCCGAGGCCGAAGATGGCGAAGTTGGTGCTCACCACGTGGGTCGCGTGCTTGGCCCGGCAGAAGCCGGTCTCCACGAGGGCGAAGCCCGCTTGCATGAAGATCACCAGCACGGCGCCGATCACGATCCACAGCAGGTTCACCTGCTGACCGAGGGCGGCGACCGGGTCGGCCTCCTGCGCACCCGCGACGGTGGGCAGCGCCAGCAGGGCGGTGACCGCCACCGCCAGGCCGACGACGGCCTTGCGGGTGGAGGCCCGGCCGGGCATCCGGGAGGGGGGACGTTGAGACATGCAGCGTTCCTTTCGGGGACGTCGAGGTGGGAGCCGGACGCCGTTGTCTGACCCGACGCTGAACCTAAGAAGGGGCTGTCACGCGTCGGTGTCGCAATCGTGAACCCGCCGGTGCGAACAGGTGCCGCGCCGGAGTCAGGCATCTGATGCTTTTCTGAACGCCGCTGCGAGGGCAGAACCAGGCAGGGCATGATGCGTGGGTGACCCAACCCAGCGACGCGACGCCGGATCCACGCAAGGTGCGCATGGGCCTCGCCATCATCACGGCGATGGTGCTGGTGGCGGCAGTGCTCGCCGTCGTGATCGACAACGCCTTCGGTCGCGCGCTGATGGTGGCCGTCGTGGCCGTGGGCGTGCTCCGGACCTTCCTGCTCGCCCGGTCGCTGCGCCGCGCCTAAGGCAGCCAGCCTCGTTCGCGCCGGGCCCCCGTACGCTCCGGCCATGCACCAAGGCCCCCACAGCCTGATCGGGAGCGATCCCTCGGCCGTGGCCGGGCGGACGATGAGCCGGGCCGTGCTGGGCCGGGTGTGGCGCTTCGCCGCTCCCTACCGGGCGCAGATCATCGGCTTTCTGGCCGTCATCGTGGCGTCGTCGCTGCTCAGCCTGGCGCCGCCCCTGCTGTTCCGGGCCATCCTCGACCACGCCATCCCCGAGGCCAACCGGGGGCTGCTGCACGTGCTGGCCGCCTTCGTGGTGGCCGCCGCACTGGCCGACGCGCTCCTCGCCCTCGTCGAGCGCTACCTGTCCTCACGGATCGGTGAGGGGATCATCTACGACCTGCGGGTGGCGCTGTTCGACCACGTGCAGCGGCTGCCGATGTCGTTCTTCACCCGGGCCCAGACGGGCTCGCTCACCAGCCGGATGAACAACGACGTCCTCGGCGCGCAGCGGGCCGTCACCGGCACGCTCGGCTCGGTGGTGTCGAACGTGGTGATGCTGGCCGCCAACGGCACCGCCATCCTCGTGCTCGACTGGCGCTTCGCGGCCATCACGCTCGTGCTGCTGCCCCTGTTCATCATCCCCACCAAGCGGGTGGGGCGCCGGCTGCAGGACCTCACCCGCCAGCAGATGGACCTCAACGCGTCCATGAACACGACCATGACCGAGCGCTTCAACGTGTCGGGCGCGCTCCTGGTGAAGCTGTTCGGGCGCCCGGCCGAGGAGACCGGTGACTTCGCGGCGCGGGCCGACGGCGTGCGCGCGGTCGGCGTGCGCTCGGCGGTGTACGGCCGCACGTTCTTCGTGGCACTCGGCCTCGTGGGCGCGCTGGCGGCGGCCGCCGTCTACTGGATCGGTGGGCAGCTCGCCATCTCCGGGTCGATCACGCCCGGCACCCTGGTGGCCCTGGCCGCCTTCGTCGGGCGCATCTACGGCCCGCTCACCTCGCTCACCAACGCCCGGGTCGACATCATGACGGCGCTGGTGTCCTTCGAGCGGGTGTTCGAGGTGCTCGACGCGCGCAACCCGGTGGGCGACCGCCCCGGCGCCGTCGACCTCGTCGCTCCCCGCGGCCGGATCGAGCTCGACGACGTGCG
>DAIQBC010000358.1:0-2416 GCA_036781345.1 Acidimicrobiales bacterium
ACGTCGGTGATCGCCCCGGTGGCCACCGCCGTCATCGCCGGCCTCGGTGGGCATCGCTACCCGATGACCATCGCCGCGGTGGCGAGGTTGCTGGCGTGAGCCTTCCCGCCATGGACGTCGCGGCGCGGGTCGAGCGCCTCAGGACCCGGCTCGACGGTGCGGGGTGCGACGCCCTCCTGGTCACCCACCTCACGAACATCCGCTACCTCACGGGTTTCACCGGCTCAGCCGCCCTCTTGCTGGTTTGCGCAGACTCGCTGTGGTTCGTCACCGACGGTCGCTACCAGGAGCAGGCCGCGGGCGACCTGTCGGCGGCCGGCGTGACGGCGGACATCACGATCGGTCGCA
Source organism: Acidimicrobiales bacterium (assembly GCA_036781345.1). Lineage (GTDB taxonomy): Bacteria > Actinomycetota > Acidimicrobiia > Acidimicrobiales > VFJN01 > VFJN01. Next base: position 349 of record DAIQBC010000358.1, read on the forward strand.
CCGCCGCCGCGCAGCAGGAGATCGTGTCTGAGCTGAGCCGAGCCATCGCCCGTGTGGGACTCGAGGCTGACCATGTGAGCTGGGCCGACGAGCGTCGCTACGCTGAGACGTGGTTCCCGGGGGCCGAGCTGGTGGCCACCAGCGGTCTGGTGGAGGACCTGCGCCTCGTGAAGGACGAGGGCGAGGTGGCCCGCATCGAGGCAGCCTGCTCGATCGCTGATGCCGCCCTCGCAGCGGTCGTCCCGATGCTCGACCACGGACCCACGGAGGCGGCGTTCGCGCTCGAGCTCGACACGGAGATGCGTCGCCAGGGGGCCGACGACCTGAGCTTCGAGACCATCGTGGCGGCCGGCCCCAACGGCTCCCGGCCCCACCACACGCCCTCGCAGCGATCGATCGACCGGGGCGAGCTCGTGGTCGTCGACTTCGGCGCCCTGGTCGACGGGTACCACTCCGACATGACCCGCACCATCGCCGTAGGTGGTCCCGATGCCCTGGACGACACCCAGCGCAGGATGCTGGCGGTGGTTGCCGAGGCTCAGGCCGCCGGGGTGGCCGCTGTGCGAGCTGGGGTTAGCGCCAGGGATGTGGACGCCGCCTGTCGCGAGGTGATCGAAGGGGCAGGTTGGGGCGATGCCTTCGTGCACGGCACCGGTCACGGCGTGGGCCTCGACATCCACGAGGACCCGAAGGTGTCCTTCGCCGCCACTGCTACGCTCGCCTCCGGCCATGTCGTCACCGTAGAACCGGGCGTCTACCTCCCCGGTCACGGTGGAGTTCGCATCGAGGACACCGTCGTGGTCACCGAATCCGGGTGCCGCACCCTCACGCGTGCCCCCAAGTCCTGAAGCCGAGGTGCAAGAGCAATGGCCGCCGTCTCCACCAACGACCTGAAGCGGGGGATGTCCCTCGACCTGCCGGAGGGTCTCTTCCAGGTCGTCGACTTCCAGCACGTGAAGCCTGGCAAGGGCGGCGCCTTCGTGCGCACGACGCTGCGCAACATGCGCAACGGTGGCCAGTCCGACCGCACGTTCCGCGCCGACGAGAAGCTCGAGCAGGCGATGATCGACAAGCGCGAGATGCAGTTCCTCTACCGAGACGGCAGCGACTTCGTGTTCATGGACAACGAGAGCTACGAGCAGCTCACCGTGCCGCCCGCCTCCCTCGCCGATGCCGCCAGCTACATCGTCGACGGCTCCACCGTGGTGCTGCAGATGTACGGCGACGAGATCGTGGGCTCCGACCTGCCCGCCGCGGTAGAGCTCAACGTGGCCGAGACGGAGCCCGGCGTGCAGGGCGACCGGGTGTCGGGGGCCCGCAAGCCCGCCACGCTCGAGACGGGGCTGGTGCTCCAGGTGCCGCTGTTCGTGAACCCCGGCGACCGCATCAAGGTCGACACCCGCACCGGCGAGTACATCACCCGCGCCTGATGAGCCTCGGCGAGGAGCGGCGCGAAGCCCGCGAGCGCGCCCTCGGGCTGCTGTACGAGGCCGAGACCAAGGGCTGCACCGGGACGGAGCTCCTCGCTGATCTCCCGGTGGCGCCAGACGACTTCGCCGCCGCCCTCGTGCGGGCGGTCGACGATCACCGTGATCGCATCGATGGGTTGCTGAGCGAGTACTCGCAGGGCTGGACGCTGAGTCGCATGCCGGCCCTGGACCGCGCCGCGCTGCGCATGGGCACCGCGGAGCTCATCACGCGCCCTGACGTGCCCACGGCGGTCGTCCTCAACGAGGTCGTCGATCTGGCATCGCGGTTCTCCACGGACGACTCCGGTCGGTTTGTCAACGGCCTCCTCGCCCGCATCGCCAGAGAGGTCCGCCCGGAGGCGGAGGCCTGATCGAGCCCGTTCCTCTGCCGGACCCACCGCTTCGGGTCGAGGGTCTGTCACTGCGGCCGTGGCGGTTCGACGACGCCCCGGCGCTCGTGGCGGCGTGGAGCGATGAGGAGATCCGCCGCTGGACGAGCGTGCCGCCTCGCGCGGATCTTCCGGCTGCCGAGCGATGGATCGCCGGTGACCAGACCCGGCGCGCGGGTTGGCTCAGCGTCGACCTCGTGGTCGAGCCGG
>DAIQBC010000359.1:0-2386 GCA_036781345.1 Acidimicrobiales bacterium
GGTGGTGATGACGTCCTCCGGGCGGCCGAAGGTCGACTCCTGGCTGACGTCGGGCACCTGATCGGCGGGGATCTGGCCCGCGGCCACTCCGGCCTCGATCACGCGCCGGATGTGGTCGCGGTTCATCGTTCCCTCGAACACCCGGGGCGTGCCGGCCAGCTCCGCCGCCCGGAGCCCCACCCTGTGCACCTGGATGTGGTCGGGGTGGCCATACCCACCGTCGCTGTCGTAGATGGTGACGATGTCAGCTTGCTCGTCGCGCAAGATGGCAGCCAGCCGCTCCGCGGCTTCGTCCACCGGCGCAGTCCAGAAGGAGCCGTCGAGCTCGTTCTGCGGCGTGCCGACCATGCCCGAGTCGACGTAGCCGAGGAACTCCACCCGCTGCACGCCGAGGATCTCCGCCGAGCGCAGGCACTCCTTGGTGCGGCGCTCGGCGAGCGTCTCTCCGGGGTCGAGGAAGCCCGCCTCGACCTCGCCGTGCTCGCCGCGGGTCGCGAACACCAGCACGGTGCGATGTCCCGCCGCGGCCGCCTTGGCGAGCATGCCGCCAGCCCCGATCGACTCGTCGTCAGGGTGGGCCTGGAACGAGACCAACGTCGCCATGCCAGGAGGCTACGCGGACAGCTAGGCGATCGCACCCGAGGCACGGAGCTGGGCGATGCGGTTGCGGTCGAAGCCCCAGTCAGCGAGCACCTCGTCCGTGTGCTGCCCGGCGTGTGCGGGGGGCCGCTGCACGGCCGGCGGCGTGGCCGAGAAGCGCGGCGCCGGCGCCGGCTGCACCACGCCGTCCAGCTCCACGAAGGTGCCCCGGTGCAGGTTGTGCGGGTGCTGCGGGGCTTCGCCGAGCGACAGCACGGGCGCGAAGCACACGTCGGTGCCCTCCATGACCGCGCACCACTCGTCGCGGGTCTTGGCCTTGAAGACGGCGGCCAGGCGGTCCTTCAACGCCGGCCACTGGGTCTTGTCGTGCTGCCACGGCAGCTCCTCGCCCTCGAGGCCGGTGAGCCGGAGCAGCTCGGCGTAGAACTGCGGCTCGATCGAGCCGATCGACACGTACTTGCCGTCGGCGGTCTCGTACACGTCGTAGAAGTGCGCGCCGGTGTCGAGCAGGTTGGTGCCCCGCTCGTCGGCCCAGATGCCCATGGCTCGGAAGGCGTGGAACATGGTGGTGAGCACAGCGGCGCCGTCGACCATGGCGGCATCGATCACCTGGCCCTCGCCGCTTCGCTGCGCGCTCACGAGCCCACAGGCCATGCCGAAGGCCAGCAGCATGCCGCCGCCGCCGAAGTCGCCGACCAGGTTGAGGGGCGGCACCGGAGCCTGGCCACGACGACCGATGGGCTCGAGGGCGCCGGCCAGGGCGATGTAGTTGATGTCGTGCCCGGCCGTGGGCGCGTAGGGCCCGTCCTGGCCCCAACCGGTCATCCGGCCGTAGACGAGGCGCGGGTTACGGGCGAGGACGACGTCGGGGCCGAGACCGAGGCGCTCCATGACTCCCGGGCGGAACCCCTCGATGAGCCCGTCCGCCCGCTCGGCGAGGTTCAGCACCGTCGCCACGCCGTCGGGGTCCTTGAGATCGACCCCGATCGAGCGTCGACCCCGGTTGGACACGTCGGCCGGTGGCGAGGCTGGGTCGCCGCCGTGCACGTTCTGCGCTCGGTCGATCCGGATGACGTCGGCACCCATGTCGGCCAGCATCATGGCGCAGAAGGGCCCAGGGCCGATGCCGGCCAGCTCGATGATCTTCAGCCCAACGAGGGGTCCAGACATCAGGGGGCTCGTCTCTGCGTCAGCTGCGGGCGCCGGTGCGAGCGGTCAACGCGGTGATGGCCTCGACGAGTGGGCCGAGGAACGCCGGCGGCAGGTCGTGGCCCATCCCCTCGAGCACCAGCAGCTCGGCGCCCGGGATGAGCTCGGCCGTGCGGTGGCCGCCGCTGGGGGTGACGAGCGGGTCGACGTCGCCATGGACGACCACGGTGGGCACGTCGAGCGCGGCCAGCGCCTCCGCCCGGCTGCCCGACGCGACGATGGCCAGGAGCTGCCGAGCGGTGCCCTCCGGGTAGTAGCTCCGGTCGTAGGCCTCGGCCGCCCGCCGGCGCGCCACGGCCTCGTCGAAGTGCTCCGGGCTTCCGATGAGCCGCGACCCCTCCACGCTGGCCTCGATGGCCTCCTCGCGCGTCTTCGGGACCGGGCGCAGGAGCATCTCCATGGCCGCGGGCGAGGGCCGACCGACGTCGGGCTCGCCGGTCGTCGACATGATCGACGTGAGGGTGCGGACCCGGTGGGGGTGCTCGATGGCCATCGTCTGCGCCAGCATCCCGCCCATCGACGCGCCGACCACGTGGGCGGAGTCGATGCCGAGGTGGTCGAGCAGCGCCATGCCGTC
>DAIQBC010000360.1:0-2384 GCA_036781345.1 Acidimicrobiales bacterium
GGGCTCAACAACCTCGGCCACTCCGGCAAGAAGGCCATCATCGTCCTGAACGACAACGGCCGCTCCTACGCCCCAACGGTGTCCAAGCTGGGCGACAGCTTGGCCCGGCTCCGCCTCAACCCCACCTACCTGCGCAACCGCTCACGCCTCGATCGGATCCTCCACGACGTGCCGGTGGTGGGGCACCAGCTCGAGAAGAGCGTCGACGGGTTCGTCGCCGCCATGCGGGAGATGTTCGAGCCACCCGCCTTCTTCGAGAACCTCGGGGTGCGCTACACGGGCCCCTTCGACGGCCACGACATCGAGGGCATGGAGAAGGCCCTTCGTCACGCGGCCGAGTACGACGGCCCCATCGTGGTCCACGTCCTCACGCAGAAGGGCCGCGGCCATGCGCCCGCCGAGAACGACGACGTCAAGCGCCTCCACGACACCGGTGGACTGAAGCCCGGCAGCTACACCGCCGCCTTCAGCGACGCGATGATCAAGGAGGCCGAGGCCCGGCCCGAGCTGGTGGCCATCACCGCCGCGATGCCCGACTCCACCGGCCTGCTCCCCTTCGGCGAGCGCTTCCCCGGGCGCTTGATCGACGTCGGCATCGCCGAGCAGCACGCGGTCACCTCGGCGGCGGGCATGGCCATGGGCGGCCTCCGACCCGTGGTGGCGCTCTACGCCACCTTCCTCACCCGAGCCATCGATCAGGTCGTCTACGACGTGGGCCTGCACGGCCAGCCGGTGGTGTTCTGCCTCGACCGCGCTGGCATCACCGGTGACGACGGCCCGTCCCACCACGGTGTGCTCGACATGGCGCTCGTCACGAAGGTGCCGGGGATGACCCTCTTCGCCCCGTCCAGCTACCAGGAGCTCGGGGTGATGCTCCACGACGCCCTCGACCTGTGCAGCGGCCCCGCGACGATCCGCTGGTCGAAGACCGCGGCCCCATCCGTGCCCGACGACGAGGTGGGTTCCGGGCTGTCGGCCCGCAAGGTGCGGGCCGGCCACGATGTCTGCATCCTTGCGGTGGGCAAGCTGCTTGGCGCCGCCCGTGCCGCCGCCGAGGTGCTCGCCGCCGAAGGCATCGAGGCCACCGTGTGGGACGTCCGCGTGGTGCCGCTCGACCCGGAGATGCTGGCCGACGCCGCCGATCATCCGGTGGTGATCACGGCCGAGGACGGCGTGCGCGAAGGCGGCGTGGGCTCGATGATCGCCGACGCGATCTCGCGCCGAAGCGTCGTCCGCCCACCTCAGGTGAGGGTGCTGGGGACCCCGATCGAGTACATCCCCCACGGCAAGCCCGACGCCATCCTCGCCGAGCTCGGCCTGGACGCCAGCGGCCTCACCACCGAGGCGCGCACCCTCGTCGCCGCCCTTCGCACGTAGGCGATCAGTAGAAGGGGTTCTCGCCGGCAGCGTGGTCCGTGGTGTCGATCACGTCGGTGACCTCGGGGATCGCTTCTCGGATCGAGCGGCCGATGCTGTCGCGCAGGGTCATGGCCGAGACCGCGCAACCCTGGCAGCCACCGCCCATCGTGACGTAGACGACGGTGTCGTCCACGCCCTTGAGCTCGGCGAAGCCACCGTGGGCGGCCAGGGCCGGGTTCACCTGCTCCCGGAGTAGCTGCTCGACCTGCTCGGCGATGGTGCCGGTGAGCTCGAGGTGCTTCCCGGAGAGCGGATCGGGGCGGTTGGGGTTCCGGAGCACGAGCCCCGGGTTGCCGCCCGCCGGCACGTCGAGGGTGGCGCCAGTGAGCTGCTCGATCGAGCCGGCCGGCACGATGACGGGGAGCTCGCCCTGCATGAACTGGGCGTCCGCATCGTCCGCCTCGGCCATCGGGTCGAGCGTGAGGTCGTAGGCGTACTCGACGCCGCTGGTGCCTGTGACCTCGATGCGCAGCGCGAGCCCGGATGGGTCGTCCTCCTGCAGGCGCAGCTCCAGGATGCGCGAGATCGCCGCGGGCGTGACGGTGAAGACCACTTGGTCGGTGGCTGTGGTGGCGTCGGCCATCAAGTCAGGCTAACGAGTAGGTCCGTGACCCACACCACCAGCACCGAACCCAGCGAGGGCCAGGGCCCTGAGGTCCTCTACGACGTGGCCGACCACGTCGCCACCGTCACCCTCAACCGGCCCCACCGGCGCAACGCCATCTCGGCTCGCATGCTCGAGCTGCTGAGCGAGCACTTCTCACGGGCCGACGATGACGACGACGTGCGGGTGGTGATCCTGACCGGTGCCGGCAAGGGGTTCTGCTCCGGCCTCGACATCAAGGACGCCATGGCCGGTTCGGGCATCGGCGGCACGGGCGGGTCGGTCGGAGGGGGCTCGTCCATGCAGACGCGCAACCTCCCCACCGTGATCCTCCAGGAGATGGACACGCCGGTGATCGCGG
>DAIQBC010000361.1:0-2371 GCA_036781345.1 Acidimicrobiales bacterium
CCTCGGGGAGGTCGTGGCTGGTGTAGACGAACCCGGTGGCGAGGCTGCGCCGCACCCCGTCGACCACGGCGGCCCGGGCGGCGGCATCACCTCGCTCGAAGCGGAGCAGGTCGACCTCGAGGATCTCGGCCATGGGGCGAACCTACCCGTCGTGCGCGGGCAGCGAACCCGTGACGTCCCACAGGTGGTGCTCGATGTCGTGCAGGTAGTAGCGCCCGATCGACTCGACCGTGAACCCGGCGCCGTCGCTGCGCCGACCGGTGCGAGCCCAGCCGGCACCGCTCACCCCACGGAACAGCGCGCCCAGCGCTTCGCCGGCGGCGGTGAGCTCGCCGGTCACCTCGGCCGGGTCCTGCTCGGCGTAGCCCTCGGCGACCGCCGTGGCGTCCTGGTCCCAGTTCTCGTAGTGCGGGTCGTCCTCGGCCAGCATGCGGGCGACCCGCCCCGCGTAGACGCGGTGCACGTCCCGCACGTGGCAGGCGTACTCGAGCGGGGACCACGTGTCGCCATCCGGGCGGTCACGCGCCCCTGGCCCCGCCAGCACGGCCGCCCAGGCGCGGGACGTGACGGCGATGCGTTCGGGGAGGCGCTCGACGTCGACCGACGCGGCGTCGAAGCCGCACTCTGGGCACGGTCGGTCGATCACCCACGTCCAGTCCTTGTCGTCGGGGACGATCGGCATGAGCCGGAACCTAGCCACCGCTCGCGCTCGGCTCCTCGGCCGATTCGCCGTACCCTCGGACCATGATCGGGGGTCCCGCGCTGCACGTGCCCGACCATCCCGTGCGCGTGGTCACGGCGGCCAGCCTCTTCGACGGCCACGACGCCGCCATCAACATCATGCGCCGCATCCTTCAAGCACAGGGGTGTGAGGTGATCCACCTGGGCCACAACCGGTCGGTTGACGAGATCGTCACGGCGGTGGTGCAGGAGGACGTGCAGGCCGTCGCCGTGTCGTCCTACCAGGGCGGCCACGACGAGTACTTCCGCTACCTGCTCGATCGGTTGCGCGCCGAGGGCTGCGGCCGCGTGCGCATCTACGGCGGCGGCGGCGGGGTGATCACGCCTCCCGAGATCGCCGCCCTCGAGGCCTACGGCATCGCCAAGATCTTCTCGCCCGAAGACGGCCAGCGCCTTGGCCTGGCCGCCATGGTCAACACGATCGTGGCTGAGGGCGACGTCGACCCCGTGGGCGATCCGCTGGCCTCCCTCGACGACGTGTTCGCGGGCCACCACCGCTCGGTGGCCCGGGCCATCACCGCCCTGGAGGCCGGTCGGCTCGACTCCGGCCTCGTGGAGCCCCTGCGCGCCGCGGCAGCCGCCTCCTCCGCGCCGGTGCTCGGCATCACCGGCACCGGTGGGTCAGGCAAGTCGTCGCTCACCGACGAGCTGATCCGGCGCTTCCGCCTCGACCAGGAGGACAAGCTCCGGATCGCGGTCCTGGCCGTCGATCCCACCCGCCGGCGCGGCGGCGGCGCCCTGCTTGGCGACCGGATCCGGATGAACGCGGTGGAGCCGCCCCAGGTCTTCTTCCGCTCGATGGCCACCCGCGGCCCGAGCGAGGTGCCCGAGTCGCTCGAGGACGCCATCGCCGTCTGCCGGGCGGCCGGCTTCGACCTCGTGATGGTGGAGACCCCCGGGATCGGCCAGGGCGACGGCGGCATCGTCGACCGCGTCGACGTGCCGATCTACGTGATGACCCCCGAGTTCGGAGCGGCCAGCCAGCTCGAGAAGATCGACATGCTGGACTTCGCCGAGGCGGTGGCGATCAACAAGTTCGAGCGCCGGGGGGCCGAGGACGCGCTGCGCGACGTCCGCCGCCAGATGGCGCGCAACCGAGAGCTGTTCGACGTCGACCTCAGCGAGCTTCCGGTGTTCGGCACCATCGCCTCACGCTTCAACGACGACGGCGTGACCGCGCTCTACCAGCACCTCCGAGGCGTCCTGGCCGAGCACGGACTCGCCATCAGCGCGGGTCGGCTGCCGGCGGTGGCGGGGCGCACCAGCACCAAGGTGGCCGCCATCGTACCGGCCGATCGCACCCGCTACCTGGCCGAGGTGGCCGGGGTGGTGCGCGCCTACCACGACGCGACTGCCCGCCAGGCAACCGCCGCCCGGCGCGTGCAGCAGCTCCTCGCCGCTCGGGAGGTGCTGGCCCAGCGCGGTGCCCCCACCGGTGACCTCGAGGACGCGGTGATCGACGCCCGCGCCGCGGTCGACGACGAGGCGCGCGAGCTGCTCGAGGGCTGGCCGGCCTTGGTGGCCGCCCTCGGCGCCGACACCGACCCGGACGGGGCGGCGCTGGCCCGGGAGTCGCTCTCCGGCACGCTCGTGCCCCGGGTCGCCCTGCCCCGCTACGAGGACCACGGCG
>DAIQBC010000362.1:0-2351 GCA_036781345.1 Acidimicrobiales bacterium
ACCTGCTTCCAGAAGCCGACCACCTGACCCTTCCTCTCATCGATGAGGATCTCCTGGTACGGGTACTCCCAGCCGTCGAGGCCGCCCATCTCGAGACCGAGGGCAACATCACGGATCTCGTCGCGGCCCACCGCCATGAACTCGTTCTCGGGGCCGTAGTTCCACCCGTAGGTGGCGTCCTCTGCGAACAGCAGCGACATGGCCGTCCAGTCTCCGGCCGCCTCAGCGTCCCTGTTGGCCTGGAGCCATCGCTCCACCATCTCCTCGAGCTCCTCGCGCGGGTAAGCGGGCATCAGGTCTCCTCCACGATGGTGAGTGCGTGCGTCGGGCAGAACTTCACGGCTGCTTCCACTGCCTGGCGATGTCCGTCTCGGGGAGAGTCGGCCAGCACGGTCAGCTCGCCGGCCTTCGACACCGAGAACACATCGGGGGCCTCGCTCTCGCAGACCCCATGTCCCTGGCACAGGTCGTGGTCCACGACGATCCGCCAGCTGGTCACACCAACGCCCTGTTCGGTGTGCGGGGGGTCATCCGGGCGCCGCAGGGCTGCGCGAGCTGGACGACCATCTTCGAGTGGTCGTTGCGGTAGGTGTCGTGGGGCTGGGTGAGCTCGAAGGTGAACTGTCGCAGTAGCACGCAGAAGATCGCCTTGAGCTGCATCATGGCGAAGGCGGCGCCCACGCACCGGTGCCGGCCGGCACCGAAGGGGATCCAGCTCCACGGGTTGGCAAGGTCGTCCTCACGGGGCTCGAGGTAGCGGCGGGGGTCGAAGGTCTCGGGGTCGTCGAATGCCGCGGGGTCTCGGTTGGACACCGTCGGTGATGCGGCCACCAGCGCGCCGGCCGGGATGGCGCACCCCACCACCTCGAGCGGCACCTTGGCCACCCGCAGGAGCAGGATGAGGGGCGGGTGGAGCCGGAGCGCCTCCTTGATGGCGGCCTCGAGCTTCGGCATCTCGCGCAGCGCCTGGTAGCTGACCTCCGCCCCTTCGGCGGCCACCGTGTCGAGCTCCCCGACCACCTCGGCCAGGAAGTCGGGATGGCGGAGCAGCTCGATGAGCGTCCAGGCCGCGGTGCCGGAGGTGGTGTGGTGACCGGCGAACATCATCGAGATGAACATGCCCGTGATGATGTCGGCGCTGAAGTGGGGTGACCCGTCGTCGTTCCTGATTGACATCAGCACGTCGAGCAGGTCGCGCTCGTCCCGCTGGGGCGGCGGCTCTGCGGCCCGGGTGGCCATGATCGCCTCTACGAGCTGCACGAGTCCGACGCGCGCTGCGTCGCGCTTGTGGAAGCTCTCGATGTCGGCGTAGGGGTCGACGTAGGCGAGGGCGTCGGTGCCCTGCTCGAGGTCGTGGTAGAGCGCCGCGAACCGGCCGTCGAGCTGCTCGCGGAACCGCTGGCCGATGAGGCATGCTGACGACGTGTAGATGGTGAGCTCCGCGAACCAGTCGAGCAGGTCGATGTCGCCGCCATCGGGGGCCCGCGCCACCATGCGCTCCACCTCCGCCGCGATCGTCTCGGCGTGCCCGCGCATGAACTTGTCGCGCAGGGCCTGGTTGTGGAGTGCCTTGCGCCGCTCCTCCGGCGAGGCGTCGAACACCACGCCCTCGCCGAAGATCGGGGTCATGAACGGGTAGGCCTCGGCTTGGTCGAGCTCCTCCTCGGGAGCCCGGAAGAAGATCTCGTTGGCGTCCGGCCCCGTGAGGAGCACGACGTCGCGGTCGGCCAGGCGAAACGTGCCCACGTCGCCGCACTCGGCCCGGGTGCGCTCCATGAGGCCGATGGGGTCGACGCGCAGCTCTTCGAGGTGCCCGGTGCCGGCCTGGTCCCCCTCGCCGGAGACGCGGGGCGGGACGACGGTGGTGGTCATGTAGGGCCTCCAGCGGGAGCCTCGGGCTCCACCTCGATGAGCGTCACGTGGGTGCCGCGCGGGGTCGACACGACGGTCAGCACCGCGCCGGCCACGTCCGCCGGGCGCAGGTAGCCGGGGTGGCGCATGATCCCCCAGCGGTCCCAGTCGGCCAGCACCTCGTCGATGACCGACGCGTCCCAGGTCGACCCCTGCTCGGTCGTCGCCGGCCCGGGTCGCACGATGCCGACCCGCACGCCGGAGCCCTCGAGCTCCATCTGCATGGCCCGGGCCAGCCCCTCCAGGGCGTGCTTGGACGTGACGTAGGCGGCCATGTAGGTGCGGGGCACACGGACCACGTCGGAGGTGACGAAGACGATGTCGCCGCGCTGGCGGTCGAGCATGCCGCCCCCCAGCGCCCGCACCACCCGGTGAGCGCCGACCACGTTGACCTGCACCTGCCGGGCGAAGTCGTCGGGGTCGACGCTCATGGCGGTGGC
>DAIQBC010000363.1:0-2333 GCA_036781345.1 Acidimicrobiales bacterium
CGCATGGCCGGGAGGCTACTCCCTCGTCTCGCGCTCCGCCCACTCGGACGTGACCCACTTCTGCCGCGATGGGGCTGGACAGGCGCCAGCTGCTTCGAGTCCTTGGCGCTAGCTGGTCGAGACGGAGACAGCTGGCTGCTGAGGTCGCCGCACTCGAGGTCGATGACGACGACCGCAACGAGATGCTCGCCGTCGCGTCGTTGATGGAGTCGATGCGTGCAACGGGGTGACGTCTGTCGCTTCAAGATCCCCAAGGGCCGGGGCACGAGCGGTACGGCGTCGTTGTGCAGTCCGACGTGATGCTGCCCCGCTCTGTCGTCATCGTCGCTCCAACCTCTCGAAGCGCCAAGCCGGCGTTGTTCCGGCCGGAGGTCAACGTCGCCGGTGATCTCACCCGCGTGCTGGTCGAGCAGGTCGGCGCCGTCGACGTTCAGCGGCTCGGTCGTCGAGTGGGCAGGCTGAAGGCGGAGGAGATGTGGTCCGTCGACGAGGCCCTCGTCGTCGTTCTCGGGCTCGGATGACCCGCGCCGGCACTGCCGGAGTGGGTCGTCTGCCCGCATCTGACAGCGGTGGTCCTCCTCGCCATTCGTGAGGTTCTTGATGCGCGTGTTGCTGATGTTTCAGGAGTTTTCGTGTTGTCCTGTTGCATTCCTGCTCTCGGCGTCCTACAATCGAACACATGTTCTCCACGCAGGACCCGGGGCCGGTCAGCGAGGCGACAGAGCGCCTCAGCGGGCTCGTGCACGACCTCGACCTCGACCTCCTGCTCCCCTCTTGCCTGGCCGATGTCGTCGCTCTGGGCGAGCGCATCGAGCGCCTCGGTCATGGGCTCAAGACCCGCGCCGCGGCCAAGGTGGCCGCCACGTCGGTGTGGCGCCGCGACGGTGACCGCACGCCGGAGGAGTGGCTGGCCCGCCACACCGGCACCAGCAAGGCCGACGCCCAGCGGCTGGTCGACACCGGCCGCAAGCTCGAACGGCTCCCGGCCACCGCCGCCGCCGTCACCCGCGGTGAGCTGTCGGCCCGGCAGGCCGAGGCCATCGCCGGCGCCGCCGCCGCCGATCCCGCCGCCGAGCACCGCCTGCTGGAGCGGGCCAAGGACCGCAGCCTGCGCGAGCTCCAGGACGACTGCCGCCGCACCCGCGCCAACGCCGACCCGAACCCCGACGCCACCGCCCGACGCGTCCACGCCAAGCGCAGCTACCGGATGTGGGCCGACGCCGACGGCGCCACCGGGCACCTCCACCTCACCGGACCGTTGGCCAGCATCGCCCGCATGGACAACGCCATCCGCCACCGCACCGAACGGCACTTCCGTGACGCCCGCACCGCCGGTCGGCGCGAACCCGCCGAGGCCTACGCCTACGACGCCACCGAAGCACTCCTCACCTCAGGGAGCGACGCTGAGGTCCCGGCCGGGGCCGACGCCAAGATCATCGTCCGGATCGACCACGCCGCCCTCCTACGCGGCTGCACCGTCGACGGCGAGACCTGTCAGATCGCCGGCATCGGCCCCGTGCCCGTCAGCACCGTGCGCGAGTGGATGGGCGACGCGTTCATCGCCGCCGTGCTCACCAACGGCGACGACGTGCAGCGCGTCGTGCACCTCGGCCGCCGGTTCACCGCCACCCAGCGCACCGCCCTCCAATGGCACGACCCCATCTGCGCCCGCCAAGGCTGCTCCAACCGGCTCGGCCTCGAATACGACCACTTCGAAGACTGGGCCACCACCCAGACCACCCGCGTCCCCGCCGCCAAACGCTTCTGCCGGGCCTGCCACCAGCTCAAGACCGCAGGCTGGCACGTCTCCCCACCCGACACCCACGGCCAGTGCACCTTCACCCCACCGGGGCGCGCCCCCACCACCACCCAACCCCCGCTCCCCGACACGGGGTAGATCCGGCGGCTCGCAGGGGCCGCCGCGGGCCAGACTGAGCGGGATGGCCGTGCTCGGAGTGGATCACGTGCAGCTGGCGATGCCCGCCGGGCGCGAGCCCGACGCCATCGCGTTCTACGAGGGCCTGCTCGGGATCCCGCACGTCCCCAAGCCGGCCCACCTGGCCCGGCGGGGCGGCTGCTGGTTCGAGCGGGGCGACCTCAAGGTCCACCTCGGCGTCGAGGCCGACTTCCGACCGGCGACCAAGGCCCACCCGGCGTTCATCGTGGACGACGTGCGCCGCCTGGATGCCGCCCTCACCGCCGCAGGCCACGCCGTCACCGACGACGAGCCGCTCGACGGCTACGACCGGGTGTACGTGGCCGATCCCTTCGGAAACAGGATCGAGCTCATGCAACCGATGGCCGAGCCACCCGCCGCCGAGCCACCCGCCGAC
>DAIQBC010000364.1:0-2320 GCA_036781345.1 Acidimicrobiales bacterium
ACCCGGGGCAGGCTCCGAAACCGGGACAGGCTCAGGGGCAGGCGCCTCGGCCACCGCGGCGGGCTCAGGGGCAGGCGCCTCGTCGACGAACGGCGTCGCCGGCTCGGCGGCTGGTGATCCCTCCTCGCCGATCACGGCGAGCACGACACCCACGTCCACCGTCTCACCCTCGGGCACCCTGATCTCCACGACCGTGCCGCTCATGGGTGAGGGCACTTCGGAGTCGACCTTGTCGGTCGACACCTCGAACAGCGGCTCGTCCTCCGCCACGGAGTCGCCCACCGCCTTGAACCACTTCGTGATGGTGCCTTCGGTGACGGTCTCCCCCAGCTGGGGCATCGTGATGTCGGCCATGTGCCTTCCTGCTATCCGTGGAGGGGGCGCCCGGTGAGGCTGATCATGGCCTCGCCGAGCACCTCGGTCATCGTGGGATGGGGCTGGATGAGGAAGGCCATGTCGTCGACCGTGGCCTCCCAGTTGACGGCGAGGTAGCCCTGGCCGAGCTGCTCGGTGACCCATGGCCCCACCATGTGGACACCGAGGATCCGTCCGGCTCGGCCGTTGGGGCCCTTCTCGGCGATCACCTTCACCATGCCCTCGGGCTGGTTCACGATCATGGCGCGCCCGTTGTGGTTGAAGCGGCTCTTCTGCGTGACCACCTCGAAGCCGGCCTCCTTGGCCGCCTCCTCCGAGAGCCCCGTGAAGGCCGCCTCGGGCCGGCAGTAGACGGCCCACGGCACCTTGTCGTAGTCGACCGGGGCGGGGTCTTCGCCGAGGATGTCCCGGATGGCGTTCACGCCCTCGATGAAGCCGATGTGGGCGAGGGCGGGGGTCGCGATGGCGTCGCCCACCGCCCACACCCCGGGCTCGCCGGTGCGGCAACCGGCGTCGACTTCGATGAAGCCCCGGTCGGAGATCACGACGGCGGTGCCTTCGAGTCCGAGGTCCCCAGTGTTCGGCTGGCGGCCGACCGACACCACCACGACGTCCACGTCGAGCCCCTCACCGCCGGCCTGCACTGTGGTGCCGTGCTCGTGGGGCGAGTGGCCCTCCACCTTCACGTCGGTGCGGATCTCGATGCCGCGGCCCTTGAAGGACTTCTCGATGACCTTGGTGAGGTCCTTGTCCAGACCGGGCAGGATCTTGGGGAGGGCCTCGAGGATGGTGACCCTGGTGCCCAGGTCGGCCAGGAGCGACGTGAACTCGCAGCCGATCACCCCGCCACCGACGATGGCGGCTCGCTCCGGCAGCGTCGCGATCGACAGGAACTCGTCGGAGGTCATCACCACGGTGCCGTCGACGTCGAAGCCCGGAAGCGTGCGGGGAACCGACCCGGGCGCCAGGACGACGGCGTCACCCGTGACTTCGAGGTCGCCCGACGCGCCACCGGAAACCGTCACCCGCTTGCCGGCGTGCAGCCGAGCGTGACCGTCCAGCACGGTGACCTTCCGACCCTTCAAGAGCGACCCGAGACCCGACACGAGACTGGTGACGATCGTGTCCTTGCGGACCAGGGACGTGCCCCAGTCGATCGTCGGCACCCCGGTCTGGATCCCGAAGTCGGCCGCCTCGGAGGCGTGCCGGTAGGCGGCCGCGGTCTCGAGGAGCTCCTTGGCCGGGATGCAGCCGACGTTCAGGCAGGTGCCGCCGAGCTTGCCCCGCTCGACCATCGCGATGTTGAGACCGGCGGACGCACCGTAGAGCGCGGTCGCGTAGCCGCCGGGGCCGCCGCCGATGACGACCACGTCGTAGTGCTCGACCGTGAGGACCACCTCCGGAGGTGAGAACGGTGTAGGGGCGTCGGGGACTCTACCGGCGGATGGGCGGGCCGCTCACGGGCGAGCCGCGACCTACTTGCCGGCGATCAGGGCGAACTGGATGGCTGCCGCAGCGAGGATGGCCAGGCCGCACAACGCGGCCGCCAGGATGAGCCGCCTAGTGCTCATCGACCCCGCCCCTCAGCGCCCGGTGAGGATGGCCTGGACGTCGATCTCGCTGTCCGGGGTCACCAGGACCAGCACCTCGTCGCCAGCCAGCAACAACGTGTCACCACGCGGGAAGATCACCCGCTCCTCACGGAGGACGGCCACGATCGTGGAGTCGCGCGGGAAGTCGAGATCGACGATCTCACGGTTGGCGGCCTTGGCGTCATCCGCCAGCGTCACCTCGATGAGGCTGGCCCGGCCGTGCTCGAAGCTGAGCAGCCGCACGAGGGTGCCCACCGACACCGCCTCCTCCACCAGAGAGGTGAGCAGGTGCGGGGTGGACACGGCCACGTCAACGCCCCAGTTCTCGTTGAACATCCAGTGGTTCTTGGGGT
>DAIQBC010000365.1:0-2298 GCA_036781345.1 Acidimicrobiales bacterium
AACATCCGCTTGTTCCCGGAGCAGCTCGTCTACATCGTGAACCATGCGGAGGACGAGGTGATCTTCGTCGACCGCTCGCTGATCGCCCTCCTTTGGCCGCTGGTCGACCAGCTGGAGACGGTGCGCCACATCATCGTCATGGACGACGGCAAGGGCGAGGTACCCAGCCCAGACGGGGGGCGGGCGCTCCACGACTACGAGTCGCTGCTCGCCGCTGCCTCGCCCGTCGCCTTCGACGTGCGGGACGAGAACCGCGCCGCGGCCATGGCCTACACCAGTGGCACTACCGGCAACCCCAAGGGGGTCGTGTACTCCCACCGCTCGACGTTCCTGCACACGCTGGGTGCCATGACGGCCGGTGGCTTGGGGGTGCAGGAGAGCGATCGCATCCTTCCCGTGGTGCCGATGTTCCACGCCAACGCTTGGGGCCTCGCCCACGCGGCCGTGGCGTCGGGCGCCAGTCTGATCATGCCGGGCCCGGATCTGTCGGCTCCGTCGATCGCCAAGCTGATCGAGGAGGAGCGTGTGACGATCGCGGCGGGGGTCCCCACCATCTGGATGGGCGTGCTGCCCGAGCTCGCGGGGCGTGACACCTCGGCGCTGCGGGCCATCCCCTGTGGTGGCTCGGCCGTGCCGCGGGCTCTATCCGAGGGCTACCGGGCCCAGACGGGTCTGCCGATCCTGCAGGCGTGGGGCATGACCGAGACCAGCCCGATCGCCTCGGTGGGCCGCATCAAGTCCACCCTCGAGGCGGTGCTCGATGATGACGGGCGGGCCGAACTGCGCACCACGGTGGGGCAGCCGGCCGTGTGCGTCGATGCCCGCATCGTGCGGCCCGGCAGCATCGATGCACTGCCGTGGGACGGGGAGAGCTCCGGCGAACTGCAGGTGCGCGGGCCCTGGATCGCCTCCGAGTACTACAACGACGAGCGCTCGCCCGAGTCGTTCACCGACGACGGCTGGCTCAAGACCGGCGACGTGGCGGTCATCGACCACCACGGCTACATCCGGCTCGTCGACCGCACCAAGGACGTCATCAAGTCGGGCGGCGAGTGGATCTCGTCCGTCGACCTGGAGAACGAGCTGATGGGCCACCCCAAGATCGCCGAGGCGGCGGTGATCGGCGTCCCTCACCCTAAGTGGTCGGAGCGTCCGTTGGCCTGCGTGGTGGTGCGGCCCGGGGAGCAGCTCACCAAGGCGGAGGTCCTGGCCTTCCTGGAGGACAAGGTCGCGAAGTGGTGGCTGCCCGACGACGTCGTGTTCGTGGACGAGATCCCGAAGACGAGCGTGGGCAAGTTCTCCAAGAAGGACCTGCGCGACAAGTTCATGGGCTACGAGCTGCCGGCGACCTGACCGGGGCCAGGGCCGGCCCCTAGCCTCCCGGCGTGAGCTGGCACTTCGTCCTGCGACCCAAGTGGATTGTGCGCCATGTTGCGGTCGTGGCGTTGGTCGTCTCCATGGCTTTGCTCGGGATGTGGCAGCTGCGCCGGCTCGACGAGAAGAGGGACTACAAGACCCTTGTCGAGAGCCGGCAGGAGCTGCCGGCGGTGGACGTGCAGCTGGCGGTACCGACTGACGTCGCGGTCGACGACGCAGCCGTCGAAGCGGTGCTCTACCGATCGGTCACCGCCACCGGCACCTATGCGGACGGCGACACGGTGGTCGTGGAGAACCGCACCCTCAACAGCTCGTCGGGGGCCTGGGTGCTCACGCCTCTACGGCTCGACGACGGATCGGCGGTGGTGGTGAACCGGGGCTTCCTCCGCTTCGACCGCAACGGGGAGATCGTCGCACCCCCAGCGCCATCTGGACGGGTGACCGTCGGCGGTCTGCTGTTCCCAAGCGAGCAGCGTGGTCGTTTCGGCCCCACGGATCCGACCGACGGCAAGCTCGACGTCCTGGCGAGGGTCGACCTGGATCGCCTGGAGGCGCAGGTCGACTACAACGTGCTCCCGGCCTACGTGCAGCTCCTGGAAAGCGCCCCCGCGGAGGATCCCGTCCCGCAGGATGCACCCGCCATCGTGCCGCTCGGCCCTCTCGAGCCCGACGAGGGCCCGCACCTCTCTTACGCCGTCCAGTGGTTCATCTTCACCGCCATCGCCGCGGGTGGCTACGGGCTGCTGCTCCGGCGGGTGGCGCGTGACCTCGGCAGGGGCGAGGTGCCAGCCATCGGCGACACGGGTCCGCCTTGAGGGGACGGGTCAGTGCGGGTGGTGGGAGCCGGCTCCGGTGCGGCCGCTTTGTTGGTGGTGGCCGCCTTCTTGGTGGTGGCCGCCTTCTTGGTGGTGGCCGCCTTCT
>DAIQBC010000366.1:0-2280 GCA_036781345.1 Acidimicrobiales bacterium
CGTGTCGCCGTCGACCTGCAGGCCGCCCCGAGGCGTGCGCTCGATCTCGACGCCGGCCTCGAGGAGGGACAGGTCGGCGGCCTGCCCCACGGCCAGGATCACGGTGTCGGCGGGGAGCACCTCCTCGGTGCCGGGGAGAAACACCGGGGCGAAGCGTCCCTCCGCATCGAACACCGACTCGACGGCGATCGTCTGCAGGCCGCTCAGGTGCCCATCGCCCACGAACTGGTGCGGACCCCGCCGGTAGAGGATGCGGATGCCCTCCGCCTCTGCTGCCTCGATCTCTTCCGGGTCCGCCGGGATCTCCTCAGGTGACTCGAGAGCCACCACCGTCACATCGAGCACCCCGGCCCGCCGGGCGGCGCGGGCAACATCGAGCGTGGTGGTCATGGCGCGGCGAGCGTCGTCGTCGCTCGGCGCCGCCACGGCCTCGGGCCGATCAGTGGCGTCGGAGGACGCTCGCAAGGCGGTGCGAGCCGCGTCGAAGGCCACGTTGCCGCCGCCGACCACCACCACCCGCTCGCCCAGGTCGACGTGGAAGCCCTGGTTCACGTTCAGCAGGAACTCGACCGCCCGCAGCACGCCGTCGAGCTGCGCGCCGGGCAGGTCGAGGTCGCGCGCGCGACCGGTGCCGATGGCGAGGAACACGGCGTCATGGGTGTCGAGGAGGCTGGCCACGGTGACGTCGGTGCCCACCTGGACCCCGGTACGGGCCTCCACCCCGAGCTCGAGGATGGCGTCGATCTCGCGGCGGATGAGCTCACGTGCCAGGCGGTACTCGGGGATGCCGAGCACCATCATCCCGCCCAGGCGATCGGCCATCTCGAAGACGGTGACTGGGTGGCCGAGCAGGCGAAGGTCGTGGGCCGCGGTGAGCCCGGCCGGGCCACCACCGATCACGGCCACCGACGCGCCGGTGGCCGGCGGGACCGGGCCGTGCGCCTCGTGCCAGTGGGCGGCAGCGTCGAAGCTCTCCACTCCGAAGCGCTCGGTCACGAAGCGCTTCAGCGCCCGGATGGCCACCGGGGCATCGAGCGCGCCCCGCCGGCACGCCCGCTCGCAGGGCGCCGCGCACACCCGGCCACAGATCGACGCGAACGGGTTGGGCGCCCGGGCGATGCGGTAGGCCTCGGCGTAGCGCCCGTCGGCGATGGCGGTGACGTAGGCCCCGGCGTCGGTGTGCACCGGACACGCGGCCCGACAGGGCTCGTTGAGCCACAGCCACTCGGCGTCGGGGACCTGCGGCTCCGGACCCATCAGATGAGCCGCCGCTCCTGGAGCCGGCGCAGACCGACGGCGAGCACGACGATCCAGATCGAGAACCAGACCGTGGTGAGTGCCACCCGTCCGCTGCGATCCAGGCCCGTCACCCGGGTCAGGATCGCCTGTGGTCCGACGACCAGCAGGCCGACCCCGACCCCGAGGACGAGGACCCCACGGGCGATAGCTCCGAGCCAGCCGAAGCTGCGCTCGGCGTCGTTCACCCGGTGACCGTGAAGGCCGACCACATGCCGAGCTTGTAGTGGTCCTTGATGTTGCACACCAGGACGTAGCTGCCCGCCTCGAGGTCGAGCGTGACCGAAGACTGGGAACCGGCCGCGAACTCGGCGATCTCGCCGACGCTGTCGTCCTCGCTCACCTTGCCGTCGGTGACCGCGAGGTCAGCCCCTGGCGTGTCAGTCTTCAGGACCACCATCTCGTGCTCGATGGTGCCGGTGTTGTCACCGTTGAAGGTAACTGAGCCCGCCGGCGCGGTGTCGGGCGCCACCGTCATGGTCATGGGGCCGTCGAGGCCCTTTTCGTCGGCGGTCTCGACGGCGATCTGGGTGCCGTCACCCGTGGGGACGGTTACGCCGCCACCAGTTGTGGTGGTGGCCGAGTCCTTGTCGCTGTCGCTCGAGCAGGCGGTCACCCCCGAGATGCCGATGATCATGACGAGTGCGCCTCTGGCGATGCCTGCACGGTTCATTGGGGGGCCTCTCTCTGCCATCTGGTCGTTGGATCGGACCCTAGCCCGGGCCCTGCTCGGCACGTTAGAGGCGAACGACCCCCGGGAGAGGGACCGATCGGCCGGGCCGCGGCCGGTCACGGCGCGCCGTCGGGCTCCTCGAGGGTCATCCGTGACCGCGACGGGTCCGCGAGGTCGAGATCGACGCCGCCGAGATCGAGACCGTCGGCCTCAGCTTCGGCCACGATCTCCACCTTCGGGCGCTCGTCGTAGATCGCCTGGTCGAGCCCCAGCATCCCAACCGCCAGCGCCCAGCCCGCCGGCAGGACGCG
>DAIQBC010000367.1:0-2258 GCA_036781345.1 Acidimicrobiales bacterium
GTCCGCATCACCGGCGCCGAGGGCCCCGACTCCTTCGCCGAACCGCTGGTGCTGGTGGAGCGATGACTGCCCGCTTCGGCTCGGGGGCCCTGGCCACCCCGGCCAACCTCATCACCCTCGGGCGCCTCGTCCTCACGGTTCCCCTGCTCGCCATGATCCTCGGTGGGGGTGCGTCCTGGCCTGCGGTCGTCTTGTGGGTGGCGCTGTGCGTCACCGACGGCATCGACGGCATCCTGGCCCGCCGACAGGGCACCACCCGCAGCGGGGCCTTCCTCGATCCCCTCGCGGACAAGGTGCTCGTGCTGGGGGCCATGGCGGCCCTGGTGGCCAACGACACGTTCTGGTGGCTGCCCGTGGCCGTGATCGCGACGCGCGAGCTCGGCATCCAAGCGTTCCGCTCCTACTGGGGGAAGCAGGGGCTGGCCGTTCCGGCCACCATGCTGGCGAAGGCGAAGACGGTGGTGCAGGAGGTGGCCGTCGGCTTCGGCCTGCTCCCCCTCACCGCCACCGATCATCGCTGGGTGGCCAACGGCGTGCTGGGCGCGGCCGTCGTGCTCACCGTCGTCACGGGCGTCCAGTACGTCGTGGCCGGCAGTCGCTTCGCCACCACCGCTGGCTCCCGGTAGATCGGCGGCGAGCATGCGCTGTGAGATCGTCGCCGTCGGCACCGAGCTGCTGCTCGGTCAGATCGTCGACACCAACTCATCCTGGATCGGCGAGCAGCTTGCCAGCACGGGCATCGAGCATCTGCGCCAGACCAAGGTGGGGGACAACCTCGCACGCATCGCGGGGGCGCTGCGGGAGTCACTCGATCGGGCCGACGCTGTGATCGTGTGCGGAGGGCTCGGCCCTACTCAGGACGACATCACCCGCGAGGCCATCGCCCAGGTGATGGGGGTGGCGCTCGTGCGCGACGAAGCCGTGGCCGGGGTGATCCGCGAGCTGTTCGCATCACGCGGGCGGACGATGGCAGACAACAACCTGCGCCAGGCCGACGTGCCCGAGGGCGCCAGCGTCATCGAGCAGCGCACCGGCACCGCTCCGGGACTCATCTGCCCAGTGCGCGACAAGGTGATCTACGCGGTGCCGGGCGTGCCGTACGAGATGCGGGAGATGCTCGAGCGGGCAGTGCTCCCGGACCTGGCGGCCCGGTCCGGTCAACGCCAGGTGATTGCCAGCCGGGTGCTGCGCACCTGGGGTGAGAGCGAGTCGCGCGTGGCCGAGCTGCTCGACGCGCGGATCCGGGCCTTGGAGCCCGCTGGCAACCCGACCATCGCGTTCCTCGCCAGCGGGATCGAGGGCATCAAGGTTCGGCTCACTGCCCGGGGCGACACGCTCGATGTGGCTGGCGCGCTGCTCGACGCGGAGGAGGCTGAGGTTCGGTCCGTCCTTGGCGATCTGGTGTTCACCAACGAGGACCTCCCGATGGAAGCCGAGGTGGGGCGGCTCCTCGTCGCGCAGGGGCTCACGTTGGCGGTGGCCGAGTCGCTCACGGGCGGCCTTCTGGCGTCGCGCATCGTGGCCGTCCCCGGAGCCAGCGCCTGGTTCCGAGGTGGCCTGGTGGCCTACGCCACCGACGTGAAGGTGGCGCTGCTCGATGTGCCCGAGGGCCCCGTCGTCTCCGACGCGGCTGCGTGTGCCATGGCCGACGGCGTGCGCCGCCGCCTCGGTGCCGACGTGGGGCTCTCCACCACTGGCGTGGCGGGGCCGACCGAGCAGGACGGGGAGCCTCCCGGCACCGTGTGGGTCGGCTTGGCCGTCGGAGATGACGTCAGCGCGATCCGGATGCAGCTTCCCGGCGACCGTGACCGGGTGCGCCAGATGGCCGTGATCTCCGCCATGGACCGGCTGCGACGGAAGCTCCTCGCGTGATCGCGCACGGCGCGTGGGAGATCAGAGGGGCTCGAACTGCGCCGTGAGGTGCCGCAGCGTGCGCGGCTCCTCCACGATGCGGTAGCCCCGCAGCTCGGCCGCGTGGGTGGCAACCTCGGCGCACACCTCGATCAGGTAGTCCATGTGGCTCTGGGTGTGCGGGGGCACGTGGGGGAAAGACCCGAGCATCGATGTACACGGCGTGGCCACCGATCGGTTCGACCGAGTGGATCCGTGGATCCGGAAGGGCTCGATGATCGTCTGGAACGCTATCCGTCGATCTTCGCGAGTGGGTCCTTGATCGAACGACTGTTCGTAACTACAGTCATGTCGTTCGTTCCTGCCGGGTTGTCACACCCCCTGCGTAGGGTCGACGGCATCCCCCA
>DAIQBC010000368.1:0-2251 GCA_036781345.1 Acidimicrobiales bacterium
CCCGTGGGCCACGCGGTGGCCCGGCTGGCCCTGTCGGCCGCCTTTGCCGACCCGCGCCTGCCCGCCCTGCGGTGGTCTGACTACGCGCACCTCACCATCGATGTGTCCGTGCTGTCGCCGCTCTCCGCGCTCGGCGCCGCAACCCGAGCCGAGCTGCTCGCCGAGGTGCGGCCCGATCGGGACGGCCTCGTGATCAAGGCCGGGGTGCGCCAGGGGCTGTTCCTACCGAGCGTGTGGGAGCAGCTCCCCGATCCCGAGGACTTCCTCGACCACCTCTGGCGCAAGGCGGGGCTCACCCCCGGTACCTGGCCGTCGGTCCTGCAGGCCTTCCGGTTCACGACGCAGCGCCACGGACGGCGCGCCGGCACCGGGCGGGCCGATTCCGCGGCCTGATCACCTCCTCAGGGCTGGCCCTCCCAGCGCGCGAGCTGGGTGCGGAGCCAGCCGTCCTCCCAGAAGCTGACGTCCCCGCCGTGGTCGAGCAGGTACCGGTGGGCGCCGGCCATGACCGCTCGCAGGCGGGGGTCGTCGGGGGCGGCGGCTTCGACGGCTTCGCCGAGGCGGATGGCCACGACCGCGTCGCCGCGCTCGAGCGCGGCGACCGCCCGATCGAGGCTGGCCTCGACCCCTGCGACATCGACGAGCTCGGCCAGCGCGGCCGGCACAGGATCGGGATACAGCTCGGTGGTCGACTGGAGCTTGAACCAGCCGAGGTAGGACTCCCACAGCGTCCGCACGGCCCAGGCGACCTTGCCGTAGCCCTGCCCGACGCGCAGCTCGGGCGGGAGCTGGATGTCGCGCATCAGCGTCCACACGTCGATGCCGGCGTTGAACCCGTCCAGCGTGCGGTCGTGCACGTAGGTCACGGCGCCGTGGAGCCGTTCGAGCGAGGCCTCGATGAGCTCCGCACCCACGATCGGGGCGTGGCGGCCGGTGATGAGGACGTCGGGACGCAGCTCGCGCACCATGCGATTGGTCGCCAGCTGGGGCTCCACGAAGCGGTACTTGTCGCCCCGGATCGTGTTGAGGTTCGGGAAGTGCGGGAAGAGCGGGCCGAACAGGTTGCTCACAAGCGCCACGCGGTGCTCGGGCAGCCACACGACGCAGCAGTCGACGGTCTCGCCCACTGCGGCGAGCAGCTCGATGCGCAGGCCGTCAACCGCGAGCTCGAGGCGGTCGTCGAAGACGATGTCGGGCGTCGGGACCGACTGGGTCATCGGCACGCCGGGGTTCTCCTGGTGGATGCGCTTGGCGTCGGTGCCCAGCATGTCGAACCAGATCCCGGCGGTGCGCATGCGCAGGCCCTGGATGCGCTTGTCGTCGGCCTGGCAAGCGGGGTTGTTGGCCTGGGCGATGTAGGTGGTGCCGGGCTCCCGGAACAGCTCGACGCCGCCCACGTGGTCGACGTGGGCCTGGGTGGTGATGACATGGTGGGTGGGCCCAGGCCGGATGGCATCGAAGACCCGCTTGTGGTGCGGCGCCTCGTAGCCCATGCCGGTGTTCACGATCACCCGGCCGTGATCGGTGAGGACGAGGTAGGCGGCGGTGTTGCCGCCCGAGCGGTACACGAGCCCGTCGACCACGGGGTGCGCGGGGTCGTCGTAGACCGCGGTGAGCAGCTCCTTGCCCGGCCGGGTGTCGATGAGGTGATCGACCTGCGCCTGGATGGTCACTGCACCTCGATCTCGACGGGGAATCGGTCGAGGTAGGCGCCGAAGCGTGACCGGACCTCTTCGGGGGTGGTGGCGAAGTCGCGGCGCAGGTCGTAGACGACCCGGCCCTCCTTGCCCCGGGGGTGGGCGGCCCGGTGGGCCTCGATCTCGGCCCGAGCCTCGTCGGTGAGCTCGATGCCGGCCGCTTCGTAGACCCGCTGCACGGTGCCCATCTCGTCGGCCATGTACTGGTGGAAGAGCACGTCGACGGTGCGGTCCGCAGGCAGGAGATGCCGATCGCGCAGAGAGGCGTCGAGGAGGCGGCCGATCCGGTCGGTCCAGTAGTCCCGGTACCACTCGGGGCACGTCGTTCGGTAGGCCGTACGGGCGCCGTAGCAGAC
The DNA here is from genome assembly GCA_036781345.1 of Acidimicrobiales bacterium. Classification (GTDB taxonomy): domain Bacteria; phylum Actinomycetota; class Acidimicrobiia; order Acidimicrobiales; family VFJN01; genus VFJN01. The sequence goes on from DAIQBC010000368.1 coordinate 2,054, forward strand.
CATGGTGGCCGTCGACTGCACCACGGCCACCGGGTCGCGGTGGGTGACGACGATCGTGGCGTCGGGGAAGGTCGTGAGCAGCGGCCCGAACTGCTCGAGGTGCTGGGGCGACTTGAGCACCCACCGGTCCCGCGGCCGATACCACTGCAGGATCTGCAGCACCTGCTTCATGTAGGCGTAGTGCGGCGTCTGGTCGTG
>DAIQBC010000369.1:0-2207 GCA_036781345.1 Acidimicrobiales bacterium
GTGCGCACCAGGTCGGTGCCGAGCTGGCCGGCGGCGCCGGTGATCAGGACCCGCATCAGTGGCCGGACTTGAGGGGCCGCCACCACCACTCGTTCGAGCGATACCAGTCCACGGTGGCCTCGAGGGCTTCGTCGAGCGACCGCCGCTTCGCCCACCCGAGGGCGCTGATCTTGGCGATGTCGACGGAGTAGCGCCGGTCGTGGCCCAGGCGGTCGTCCACGTAGTCGACCGACGACTCGTCTTTGCCCAGCAGGGCGAGCAGCTTGTCGACCAGCACACGGTTCGGCGTCTCGTTGCCGGCCCCGATGTTGTAGATCTCGCCGGGAGCTCCCTCGTGCAGCACGAGGTGCACGCCCGAGCAGTGGTCGTCGACGAACAGCCAGTCGCGCTCGTTGAGGCCATCGCCGTAGAGCGGGATCTTGTCGCCGTCGAGCAGGTTGGTGGCGAAGAGGGGGATGGCCTTCTCCGGGTACTGGTACGGACCGAAGTTGTTCGTGCAACGGGTGACGGTGACGGGCAGACCGTGGGTGTGGTGGTAGCTCAAGGCGATGAGATCGGAGCCGGCCTTCGAGGCCGAGTAGGGCGAGCGGGGCTCGAGTGGATCCGTCTCCGTTGACGAGCCCACCTCCACCGAGCCGTACACCTCGTCGGTGCCGATGTGGACGACCCGGGCGATCTCCAGGCGGCGGGCTGTGTCCATCACCACGTTGGTGCCGAAGCAGTTCGTGTTGACGAAGTCGTCGGACTCGACGATGGAACGGTCGACATGGCTCTCGGCTGCGAAGTGCACCACCGCGTCCATGCCCGTCATGGCCTCTTCGAGGGTGCGGGGATCGCAGATGTCGCCTTTCACGAACGAGTAGCGCGGATCGTCGTCGACATCCTTGAGGGTGGAGAGGTTTCCGGCGTAGGTGAGGGCGTCGTACACCACCACCTCGTCGTCGGTCTCTCGCAAGACGTAGCGGACGTAGTTCGAGCCGATGAAGCCGGCTCCCCCCGTGACGAGCTGCTTCATCGAGCACCTCCGTCGAGCTCGGCGAGCGGCGGAGCGTCGCGATCCTTCTCGGACACCTGGGCGCGGTCGGACGGGTCGACCGGGAGGGGCCACGCGATGCCCAGGGCGGGGTCGAGCGGCGTGCACGCAACCCCCGCCATGCCGGGCACCCACTCCTGGTCGAAGCAGTAGAGGTACTGCGTCCCCTCGGCAATCGCCTGGAAGCCGTTGCCGACCCCGCTGGGCACCAGCACCTGGTGGCCCGGTCGCAGGGGGGTGGTCACCACCGCACCGAAGGTGGGCGATGCGGGACGCAGGTCGACGTACGCGCCGAAGGCCTCGCCGGCCACCACGGCGACCAGCTTGTGCATGTCCTCGGCGTGCAGGCCGCGCAGGCCGCCCCGATGGGTCTCGGTGATGTTCACCTGGAGCCACGGCCCGAGCGAGGGGAGGCCCGCGGCCTCGAAGGCGGACTCCCGGTAGAACTCGCGCACGGTCCCCCGCTCGTCGCTCACCTGCTTCATCGTGATCAGCACGAGGCCCGCGATGGAGGTGGCGCTCGCCGCGAAGTCGGTGATCTCCACCATGGTCAACGAGCCTCGAACTCGAGAAAGCGGAGCAGGTGCTCGCCGTAGCCGCTCTTGGCTAGATCGCGATCCTGATCCTCTGCGGCTGCAAGGGCGCGGAGCTGCTCGCTGCTGATGAACCCCTCGCGGTGGGCAGCCGTCTCCGGCGAGCCGATGAGCAGGCCCTTGCGGCGCTGGTGGCTCGCCACCCAGGTCTGAGCGTCGAGGAGCGCATCGAAGGTGCCCACGTCGAACCACTCCGTGGAGAACGGCAGCTTGCACACCTCCAACCGGCCCTCTCGGAGGTAGGTGCTGTTGACCTCGCTGATCTCGAGCTCGCCACGCGCGCTGGGCACGATCGAGCGAGCCACCTCCACCACGCTGTGGTCGTAGAAGTAGAGGCCCGGGATCATGAAGCTCGAAGGAGGATCCGTCGGCTTCTCGTGCACCCCCACGACCTGGCCGGCGTCGTCTAGCTCGAGCACGCCGTAGCGCTCTGGGTCGGGCACCCAGAGGCCGAACACGACCGCGCCCGGCGGATCGGTGTACTGCTGCAGGTGCTCACCGAGTCCGACGCCGTAGAAGATGTTGTCGCCGAGGATGAGGGCCACGTCGTCGTCGCCGATGAAGTCCTCCCCGATCAGGAA
>DAIQBC010000370.1:0-2198 GCA_036781345.1 Acidimicrobiales bacterium
ACGCCGAGCTCCAGGGGGTGGAGATGGTGGGCCGCGCCGAGGTCATCACCGAGCACGACGCCATCATGGCCATCGGCGAGGCCGTCTACGTCCGCTACTTCGGCGAGATCAACGACGAGATCCGGCCCTTCGTGCACGCCACCGGGGCCAAGCGGTTCGGGGTGCGGGTGACCGTCGACAAGGTGGTCAGCTGGGACCACCGCAAGCTCGCGGGCGCGTACTAGGCGAGCGAGCGGGCGCTGGCGTAGCCGGCAGCAGCGGCCGCCAGCCCTCCTGCCAGGGACAGCGCGGCGTAGGCCAACGCGGCCGCCGCTAGCCCGTAGCGGCTCAAGGCTCCGGCGGCGCCGGCGACGGCGATGAGCGCGACCTTCATCGGCCCAGGATGGCAGCCCGCGGGTTGGGTAGGGTCGACGGTCATGGGAGAGATGATCGAGTTCGCATCGAACGGCGGCACCGCCAGCGGCTACCTGGCCCTGCCGGACAGCGGGACGGGCACCCCGCTGGTCGTCATCCAGGAGTGGTGGGGGCTGGTGCCGCACATCCAGGACGTTTGCGACCGCTTCGCCGCCGAGGGGTTCGTGGCCCTCGCGCCCGACCTGTACCACGGCCAGAAGACCACCGAGCCCGACGAGGCCGGCAAGCTGATGATGGCGATGAACCTCGACCAGGCTGGCAAGGACATGGGCGGGGCCGTCGACGAGGTGTCTGCTCGGTCCGGGGGGGTCGCCGTCGGCGTCACGGGGTTCTGCATGGGCGGAGGGCTGGCGATGGTCCTGGCCACGCAGCGTCCCGACAAGGTGAAGGCGTGCGTGCCCTGGTACGGGATCATCCCCTGGCCGGCGCTGCAGCCAGATTGGAGCGCCCTCGACGCGACGATCCTCGGTCACTTCGCCGAGAACGACGGCTTCTTCACGCCGGCCGCCGTGCGCGACCTGGAGGACACGCTGCATGCGCTCGGCAAGAGCGCCGAGCTGATCGTGCACCCGGGGGTCGACCACGCGTTCTTCAACGACTCGCGTCCAGACGTCTACGACGCCGCCACCGCGGGGGTCTGCTGGCAGCAGACCGTGGGGTTCCTCAGGAACGAGCTGGGCTAAGCCCGCAGCGCCTCGATCGCAGCGCTGATGGCAAGCGTGCGGCGGGCCTGCTCCACGTGGAGGTTCTCCACCATGCGACCGTCGACCTGCACGACGCCGACCCCGTTGGCTTCGGCCTGCTCGAAGGCGGCGATGATGCGGCGCGCTCTGTCCACCTCGTCGGCAGTGGGCGCGAACGTGTCGTTGCACGGGTCCACCTGGCTCGGGTGGATGAGGGTCTTGCCGTCGAAGCCGAGGTCGCGTCCCTGGACGCACTCGGCGAGGAAGCCCTCGGCATCCGTGATGTCGTTGTAGACGCCGTCGAGGATCACCTTGCCGGTGGCCCGTGCCGCCAGCAGGCACAGGCCGAGCCCTGCGAGCAGCGGTTGGCGACCAGGCACGTGGGCGGCCTGCAGCTCCTTGGCCAGGTCGTTGGTGCCCATCACGAGCACGGCGAGCCGCTCCGACGCGGCGGCGATCTCGGGGGCGGCCAGCATGGCCGCAGGGGTCTCGAGCATGGCCCAGATGCGCGTGTGGTCGGGGGCGCCAGCTGCCTCCAGGGCCCGCTCGATCCAGTGCACGTCCTCGGCCGAACCGATCTTCGGGATGACGACCGCGTCCGGACCGGCGGCGGCGACGGCGAGCAGGTCGTCCTCGTGCCACGGCGTCCCGATGCCATTGGCTCGGATGGCGATCTCGCGGCGGCCATAGGCCCCCGATGTCGCGGCCACACACACGCGCTCGCGTGCCTCGGCTTTGGCATCGGGAGCGACGGCGTCTTCGAGGTCGAGGATCAGCGCGTCGGCCGGGATGCCCTGCGCCTTCTCGAGGGCGCGCTCGTTGGCGCCGGGCATGTAGAGAACCGAGCGGCGCGGCCTCGGGGTGGTGTCGGTCATCACGCCACCTCCTTCGCGTAGCGCTGGGCCAGCTCCGGGTCCCTGGCCGCCAGCTGGTCGGCCAGCTCGAGCATCACCTTGCACTGCTTCACCGAGGCGTCGTCCTCCATCTTCCCGTTCAGCATCACCGCTCCGGTGCCGTCGCCCATGGCGGTGACGACGGCGCGGGCATGGCGCACGTCGGCCGGGTCGGGGGAGAACACCCGCTTGGCGATGTCGATCTGGA
>DAIQBC010000371.1:0-2192 GCA_036781345.1 Acidimicrobiales bacterium
CGCCGAACACGTTGACGAACACGCTCTTCACCTGCGGGTCGGACAAGATGATCTCGAGCCCGTCGGCCATCACCTGGGCGCTGGAGCCACCACCGAGGTCCAGGAAGTTGGCGGGTTTGACGCCGTACTCCTCACCGGCGTAGGCGACCACGTCGAGGGTGGACATCACCAGGCCGGCCCCGTTGCCGATGACGCCGACCTCGCCGTCCAGCTTGACGTAGTTGAGGCCCTTCTCCTTGGCCCTGGCCTCGAACGGGTCGGCCGCGGTGCGGTCGTGGAACTGCTCGTGGTCGGGGTGGCGGATGTCGGCGTTGTCGTCGAGGGTGACCTTGCCGTCGAGGGCGATGATCGCGCCGTCCTCGGTCTTCACCAGCGGGTTGACCTCGACCAGGGTGGCGTCCTCGGCGACGAAGACCCCCCACAGCTTCTGGATCACCGAGGCGATGGACGGCGCCACCTCGGCGTCGAACCCGGCCTGCGCCACGATCTCGGCGGCCTTGGCCTCGTCGATGCCCACGATCGCATCCACAGCCACCTTGGCCAGGGCTTCGGGCCGCTCGACGGCCAGGGTCTCGATGTCCATCCCGCCCTCGCGCGAGCACATCGCCAGGTACGTGCGGTTGGCCCGGTCGAGCAGCACCGAGAAGTAGTACTCCTCGGCGATCCTGGCACCCTGGGCGATCATCACCCGGTGCACGGTGTGTCCCTTGATGTCCATCCCGAGGATCTCGCCGGCTCTGGCCGCGGCCTCCTCGGGTGAATGGGCCAGCTTGACTCCGCCGGCCTTGCCCCGGCCCCCGGTCTTCACCTGGGCCTTCACCACGACCGTGCCGCCACCGAGCTGCTCGGCGGCGGCCCTGGCCTCCTCGGCGGTGGTGACGGTCACGGCGTCCAGTACCGGGACGCCGTGAGCGGCGAACATGTCGCGCGCCTGGTATTCGAACAGGTCCACGTATGCGTCCTCACCGTCGTTGGTCGGACCCGTGGCAGCACGGGTCGGGATGCGCGCGTCAGCCTAGCCGCGCGGGAAAATGCCGTGGTCGGCTCGGTGCGTGCCTCACGTCACGTTGCACGATCGGAGCGCCGAGCGGCTGCCCGACCGGTCAGACCGTCTGCTGGGCCACGTTGGCCCGGACCCAGTCGACGATCTCGTGCATCGGGGCGCCGGGGGTGAACACCTTGCGGACGCCGATCCGCTCCAGCTCGTCGATGTCGGCATCGGGGATGATCCCGCCGCCGAACACCACGATGTCCGCGGCGTCCTTGGCCTTCAGCAGGTCGATCACCCGGGCGAACAGGGTCAGGTGCGCCCCGGAGAGCACGGAGAGGCCGACGGCGTCGGCGTCCTCCTGGATGGCGGCCTCGACGATCTGCTCGGGGGTCTGATGCAGGCCGGTGTACACGACCTCCATCCCGGCGTCGCGCAGTGCCCGAGCGACCACCTTGGCCCCCCGGTCATGCCCGTCAAGACCGGGCTTGGCAACGACGATCCGCAGCGGCGCCATGGCTCTCCTCCCACGATCGGCTCGCCCTGAGCCTAGACGTCGAGCGGGGTGAGAACCATGGGTCCTTGGTGGCACACCCCACACCGACCCCCGACGGTCCGGCCGGAGCCGAGTTACTCTCGGGTCAGGGAGGGTCCGTGGCGACACGACGTGGTGATCACGGTCCCGGCGGCCCGAGGGGCGCCGGATCGCGGGGGACGCCGCTCCCGGCCGGGTCGGCCGGGGTGCGGTCGCCGGGCTCGAGCCTGCGCGGCCTGCCCCGCGACCTGCGGGATCTGATCTCGGTCCACACCGCACGCGGCGCGCTGGTGGAGGCTGCGTGGCTCTCGGTGCATGTGGCCATGTATCCGTTCGGGGTGCTGCGCGACCGGCACGAGCCGAGCGAGCGCTATCACCTGGGTGACCTCGCCCCGCACCAGCGCGGCCTGGTGGTCGGGGACATCGAGGCAGCCGGCACGCCGATCCTGCTCGTGCACGGCATGATCGACAACCGCATGATCTTCGCCGTGCTTCGCCGCCGGCTGCGTCGGCGTGGGTTCGGCAAGGTGTTCACGATCAGCTACTCCCCTGCCACCAACGACATCCGGGCCGCGGCCCGCGACCTGTCGGGAGCGATCGAGGAGCTGGTGGCCCGCACCGGCTACGAGCGGATCCATGTGATCGGGCACAGCCTCGGCGGCCTGATCG
>DAIQBC010000372.1:0-2191 GCA_036781345.1 Acidimicrobiales bacterium
ACCCCCAACCTTCTGATCCGTAGTCAGATGCTCTCTCCAATTGAGCTACGAGCGCCGGGTTGGAGAGAGAACCCTACTGGAGGGCCCGCGGACCGGTCGATCCCGCTGGTGGTATCGGCACGGGCCGCCCGCAAGGCCACGGACATCGGGACTGCCCACAGAACGGCGTCGCCCGGGTGACCCCGAAGGCTCACCCCCGGGTGGCAGTCCCGGGGGCTACCAGCTGATCTCCACCTCGATCTCGCTCTCCTCGCCGAGCTCGATCTCCACCTTCAGCTGCACCTGGTCGGGCACCGTCGCCGTGTAGCGGACTCCCTCGCGAACGAACGCAACCTGGTTGTGGCGAGCCAGCTGATCGGCCAGGTCGCGCAGGCGGGCCGCGGCGTCCTCCCGTCGTAGGGTCTGCTTCTCCGTCACCTCGAGCAGCTCGTCAGACACGGCTTCCTCCTCGTCGCTGAGAACCTAGCCAGCGTCGTCCGCTGGCCGGCACCGGCGCCAGCCCGGGGGGCTCCCGTTCGACCACGCCCGCCGATCACCCACCCGGCGCCGGAGAGCACCAGGGTCGTGCTCAGATGTCGTCATGGCACGAACCGCTGCGGTCGTGGGACTCCTGATCCTCCTCGCGGGCTGCGCCGACGACGCGGCGAGCCCCACCACGAGCCGCTCCATCACCACCTGTGCCGATCGCCGAGACCAGGTGGACGTCCCCTACGTCGCGGACGGCGACCCGTTGCAGCGCCTCGACCTCTACCGGCCGGACGACGCTGGCTGCGACCCCGTCCCCGTGGTGGTGTGGGTGCACGGCGGCGGCTGGCGCAGCGGTGACAAGGCCAACGGCATGGACGACAAGGTGCGGCTGTGGAACGGGGCGGGGCTGGCCGTCGCGAGCGTGAACTACCGCCTCACGGACCAGACCTCCCGGGCCGCGCAACGGGTCGTGGCGCCCACCCACAACGAGGACGTGGCGACGGCGCTGGCGTGGTTGCACACCCACTCTGGCGAGCTGGGAATCGACCCCGAACGGGTCGCGCTGCTGGGCCACTCCGCCGGCGCCGCCATCGTGGCAGCCGTGGCCGCCGACCCCGGCTACCTCGCCGCTCACGGCCTCGACCCCACCGACATCCGATGCGTCGCCCCCCTCGACACCGAGGGCTTCGACATCGAGCGAAACATCGAGCACGGCGACGCCTCCGCACGGCTCTACCGCAGCGTGTTCGGCGACGACCCTGCTCGCTGGGCCGCGCTGTCACCTCGCACGCACCTCGGGGAGGCACCCCTGCCTGACCTGTTCCTCGTCACCCGTGGCTCCTCCGAGCGACAGGCGCAGACCACCGACTTCGCTGCCGCCGCGGAGGCAGCGGGAGCGGAGGTCACCGTGGTCGACCTCCCTGGCTTCAGCCACGCCGACGTCAACCAGCGCATCGGAGATCCCGCCGACCAGCTGCTCACCCCGGCGCTGCAAGCCTTCCTGTCGCGCTGCCTCGAACCCGGTTGACGACCCCTCTCAACCCGCGAGGGTGCTGACGTCCGGAGCCACCAGGGGCCAGGGGCGCGCGCGCTCCACGGCCAGCGCCACGTCGAGCAGCAGGGCGTCACGGTGGTGGGCGGCCAGCACCTGCATGCCCACCGGGAGCCCGGCGACGGTGCCCGCCGGGATCGACACGGCCGGGTTCCCGTAGACGTTCGAGATGATCGTGAGCGCACCCATTCGCACGAGGTCGGGGAAGCGCGTCGCCGCCTGTGCGAGAAGGGCCGAGGGGAGCTTGGGGGCGGCGCCGGCCGCCAACCGCACACCGCCGAGCAGGCCCCGCACCGCGTACCGGGTGGCGCCGCCAGAGAAGGCCCGCTCCACGAGCTTCGGCTGGGGGGCGCTCGTGGCCGCGTCGGCGGGGAAGGCGGGCCCGGGGTTGGTGGCGGTGATGACGAGGTCGACCTGGCTGAACGCCTCGGCCATCGCCTCGTTGGCCTGGATCCGCAGCTCCTCGGCCACCGCCGCGGTGCGCAGGTTGTACATCGCCTCCGCCAGGTGGAGGCCGACGGCGATCTCGTCGGTGAGGTCCGTCGAGCAGCGGGGCCACCGGTCGCCCAGGTCGGCCAGCAGGGTGGTGAGGTTCCCCATCATCCACTGGGCGGCCAGGTTGGGTGGGTCGATCCGCAGGTCGACCTCCACCATGCCCTGGCTGGTGATGAG
>DAIQBC010000373.1:0-2177 GCA_036781345.1 Acidimicrobiales bacterium
CATGAGCGGGGGGAGGACCCCTGCGGTCTCGACGAAGAGGGCGCTGGCGTGGGTGGCGCCGGCGAGGGCGTCGGCGGCGAGGATCACGCTGGCCGCGGTGTAGGTGCTGCGTTCGCCACCGGGGAAGCGGGCCTCGTCGGGGAAGACGGTGCCGGTCCAGTAGCGGCCGTCGTCGTCGTGGCGGAACTGCTGGGCCCAGCCGAAGAGGGTCTCGGCGGTCTGGCGGTCGCCCACCGCGAGGTAGGCGAGCGCGCACTCGCAGGTCTCGGCCACGGTGACCCACGGGCGGTCGGACACGCAGCGCACGCCGCGCCCGTCCATCATGAAGGTGTCGCGGCGCTCGTCGAGACGGGCGCGCCCGGCCTCACCGAGGACCACACCGCCGAGCACCGGGTAGTACCAGTCCATGGCCCAGCGGTGCTTCGGGGCGAAGGCCTCGGGCACGTCGCGGATCACGCGGGCCAAGCGGGCGGCCGAGATCTCCCAGTCGGGGCGCTCATGGCCGAGGAGCTGCGCGATGGCGATGGCGCAGCGCAGGCTGTGGCAGATCGAGCTGGAGCCGGTGAGCAGAGCGAAGCTCCACGGCGTGCCGTCGGCGTGGCGGGCCCAGAGGATCTCGCCGCGGGGGGTCTGCAGGTCGAGCACGAAGTCGATGGCGGCCTCGACAGTGGGCCACATCTCCTCGACGAAGCCGCGGTCGTCGAGCAGGAGCCAGCGGTGCCAGACGCCGGCGGCCACGTAGGCGCACACGTTGGCGTCGAGCTTGTCCTGCTCCACCTGCGTGCTGCCGTCGTCACCGGCGATGTAGTACTGGTGCCACGAGCCATCGGGGCGCTGAAGGTCGACGAGCCACTCGTAGGCCCGGTCGGCCTCCGCCCGGCGGCCGCCGAGGTCGAGGGCCATGGCCGCCTCGACGTGGTTCCACGGGTCAGCATGGCCGCCGGGGAACCATGGGATCATGCCCGAGGGCAGCTGCCACTCGGCGATGCCGTCGACCGTGGCATGGAGGTCGGTGGCCGAGACGAGACCGGGGACGTCGATGGGCATCGGGCTACTTCTTCCCGCCGGGCTTGCGGGCGTAGACCACGAGGCTCTTGCCGAGGACGGGGTTGAGCAGCCGTTCGGTCCAGCGGGTGATCGTGCCCATGGGCTGGGTCTGCATGATGTCCCACACCAGCACCTGGCGATAGGCCCTCACCAGTGGGTTGTCGTCGTTGGTGGGGCCAACGGCACACTTCAGCCACCAGTAGGCGGAGTGCAGCGCGTGAGCGTGGTGGGCGGCGCCAGGCTTGAGCCCGGCCTTGCGCATCCTCGCCCGCAGGGTGGGTTCGGAGTAGATCCGCACGTGCCCACCCTCCACGAAGGGGGCGTGGTACTCCTCGGACAGCGCCCAGCAGATCTTCTCGGGCAGCCATGCCGGCACCGTGGCGGCCACGGTGCCTCCCGGCTTGAGCACGCGGAAGATCTCGTCGAGCGCCACCTGGTCGTCGGCAACGTGCTCGAGCACCTCGGAGGCGATGACGCGGTCGAAGGCGTCGTCGGGGAACGGCAGGCGCAGGGCGTCGCCGTTGGTGGTGACGGCCAGCGACCCCGGCTCGGTGCCGGCCTCGCCGGCCTCGCGCATGGCGGCGAAGAGCCCGCCCACGTCTTTGAGCTCGGCGGCCGAGTAGTCGAAGGCCACCACCCGCGTGCCGAGGCGGTAGGACTCGAAGGCGTGCCGTCCCGCTCCGCAGCCCATGTCGAGCAGCAGATCGCCCGGCTGCACCCCGAGCTGGTCGAAGCGGACGGTGAGCATGCTCAGTCCTGGCCCAGCCGGATCCGGTACTGCTCCACGGTCTTCAGTGCCGTGTGCTTCCACGACCAGCGGTCGATGATGCGCTGCCGTCCCCGTGCGCCGATCGTGCCGCGGAGGTCGGGCTGCTCGAGGCCCCAGCGGATCTTGGCGGCCAGTGCCTCGCTGTCGGCCGGCGGCACCACCATGGCGGTGTCGCCGTCCTCGCCGATCACCTCCGGCACGGCGCCGCCGGTGGTGCCTACCAGTGGGGCGCCGCAGGCCATGGCCTCGATGGCGGGCAGCGAGAAGCCCTCGTAGAGCGATGGCACGACCGCCATCTCGGCCTCCGAGTAGAGCTCGATGATGCGGCGCTCGGGCACGTCGGTGACGAACTCCACGTGGT
>DAIQBC010000374.1:0-2176 GCA_036781345.1 Acidimicrobiales bacterium
CCCCGGCTCGCGCAGCTGGTCGAGCGCCTCGGCCTCGACCTCGCTCCCGACCACCTGGCCCCCGCCTTGGTGCACCGCTCGTGGTGCGCCGAGAACGCCGGCCATCCCTCGAACGAGCGGCTCGAGTTCCTGGGTGATGCCGTGCTCGGCATGGTCGTGACCGACCACGTCTACGAGCTGCACCCCCATCTCGACGAGGGCGCGCTCACGAACATCCGCAAGACGGTCGTGAACTCGGTGGCGCTGGCCGAGGTGGCGGAGACCCTCGGTCTCGGGGAGCACCTGTTGCTCGGGAGGGGCGAGGAGCTCTCCGGTGGCCGCCAGAAGCCGTCCATCCTCGCTGACGCCCTCGAGGCCATCATCGGCGCGACCTACCTGTCCAGGGGCATGGAGGGAGCCACCACGCTGGTGCTGCAGGTCCTTGGCCCCCGCCTGGTGACGGCCCACGTCGACGGAGCCGACCACAAGAGCCGGTTGCAGGAGCTCTCCGCCCAGCTGTTCGGCCTTGCGCCCCGGTACGAGTCCGAGGCCAGCGGCCCGGACCACGCCCGCACGTTCCACGTCACCGCCACCATCGATGGCCACGCCTACGGGCGGGGCCAAGGCCGTTCCAAGAAGCAGGCCGAGCAGGCTGCCGCCCAAGCCGCGGTGGATGCCCTGCGCGACCACCGACCCGAACCCTCGAGGGAGACCCACGATGCCTGAGCTACCCGAGCTCGAGACGCTCCGGCGCGAGCTTGAGAAGGAGGCGGTGGGGAAGCGGTTCAAGGCTCCCGAGGTCGTCGGCGCCAAGCTGACCAAGCGCAACGGCAGCAAGAAGGTGTTCCAGCAGCGACTGGAGGGCGCCAAGGTGAAGTCGGTCGATCGGCGCGGGCCCTACCTCATCGGCAACCTTGACAACGGCGAGCTGCTGCTGGTGGACCTGGGCGAGAAGGGCCACCTCGAGAAGGTCGCGCCCCGCTCCGTCACCCCCAAGGGCACCGTCCTCACCCTGTCCTTCACCCAAGGGGGCCAGATCCGCCTCGTCGACCCGAGCGGCACCGCCCAGGTCTTCGTGGTGGCCAGCGACAATCTCGCCGAGGAGGCGCCGGAGCTGGCCGCGATCGGCCTGGATCCCGTCGCCGACCCGGTGTCGTGGACCACGTTCGCCCGGGCCCTGCTGGCCCGACACCTGAAGCTGAAGGCCCTCCTCATGGACCAGGAGGTGGTGGCCGGGATCGGCCCCATCTACAGCGACGAGATCCTCTACGAAGCGGGGCTGCGCCACGACCGCATCTCGAGTGAGCTGTCCTCGCAGGAGATCCGCCGCCTGTTCCGCGCCCTCGTGGAGACCCTCCACGAGGCCATCAAGCACCGCGGCACGACGGTGGACGAGCATCCCTTCGTCGACCTCTATGGCAAGCCCGGTGACCACCAGAACGACCTCAAGGTCTTCGGTCGCGAGGGCGAGCCCTGTCGCCGATGCCGAGCCCCGGTGGTCAAGGCCCGCTTTGCCAACAAGCCCGTCTACTTCTGCGAGGAGTGCCAGGTTTGAGGTCGTGAGCTGGGTGGCCCTGTGATGGTGCTCCGCGCGCGTTTGCACCCGCACTAGGTTCGGCTCTCGGATGTTCCTCAAGACGCTCACCCTGAAGGGCTTCAAGTCCTTCGCCGAGACCACCGCCATCGAGCTCGAGCCTGGCGTCACGGTCGTGGTCGGGCCCAACGGGTCCGGGAAGTCCAACGTGGTCGACGCGATCGGCTGGGTGCTGGGCGCCCAGGCTCCCTCCGCGGTGCGCTCACAGAAGATGGACGACGTCATCTTCGCGGGCACGGCCAAGCGCCCCGCGCTCGGGCGGGCGGAGGTGGCCCTCACCATCGACAACTCGGCCGGGCTGCTGCCGATCGACTTCACCGAGGTGACGATCACCCGCACGCTCTTCCGCACCGGCGACAGCGAGTACGCCCTCAACGGTGTGCCCTGTCGCCTGCTGGACATCCAGGACCTGCTGTCCGACACGGGCGTGGGCCGCCAGCAGCACGTGATCGTGAGCCAGGGCCAGATCGACGCGGTGCTCAACGCTCGTCCCGAGGACCGTCGTCTCATCATCGAAGAGGCGGCGGGGGTCCTGAAGTACCGCAAGCGCAAGGAGCGGGCCGAGCGCCGCCTGGCGGCCACCGAGGGCAACCTCACCCGACT
>DAIQBC010000375.1:0-2168 GCA_036781345.1 Acidimicrobiales bacterium
TCGGCCGAAACGCCGTGCAGCGCCGCCACGTAGGCGAGGTGCTCGCGCACCGACAGGTCGTCGTACAGCACGGGCTCGTCGGGTAGGAAGCTGGCGGCCGCCCGCGCGCTAGAGGAGCCGGCGGGCTCGCCGGCGACGGTGATCTCACCCTCGGAGAGCTCCAGCAACCCGGCCGCCAGACGCAGGAAGGTGGACTTGCCAGACCCGTTGTGGCCGACGAGGGCAACGGCCTGGCCGGCCGGCACGCGCAGGTCGAGCGGCTCGAGGGCGACGAGGTCGGCGTAGGCCTTCGAGGCACCGGCGGCCTCGAGCACGGGCGCGGGCTGGTCACGTCTTGCCATTGGCTTGCTCCATCTGCTCGCGGAACCACGCTCCGATGTCGTCACGCACACGCACCCAACCGCACACCAGGGAGAACAGCACCGCAGTCAGCACCACGAACGGCAGGGCCCCGCTCGGGCCGGTGCGACCCTGCTCGATGGCGTCGCGGGCCATGAGCACCGGCAGGACACCGATGATCGCGATGCCGGGCGGCCAGGCCGTGCGGAAGGCGAGGCGCATGCCCTGGGCCTCAGGCGGCGCCAGCGCCCATCCACCACCCGCCGATGGGGGGCCGGAGAGCACGCTCACCAGTGCCCCGCCCATGCCGCCGAGGGCAAGAGGCACGAGGCCGACGGCCGCCACCGCGGCTGGCAGCTGGCCGCCGCCGGGCACGAGCGCCACGCCCATGGCGATGCCAGCCACGAGGAGCTGGCCGACCATCCCGACGGGCACGTGACGCAGGTGGATCGCGGGCGCCTCGATCGGCGACGAATCCCGGAGGCTTGGATGGTCCACCTCCTGGGCCAGCGGCTCGACCGTGTCGAGGGCGGCCACGAACATGGCCACACCGGCGCCGATGATCAGTGGCGTGGTGCCCGACCAGATGCCCCGCACGCAGAGCCCGGCGACGACCGCGAGCAGGAGCAGTCGCGCCACCCGGGCGGCCGGCCACCGCAGGATCCCTCGCAGGCCGCGCGTGAACACGGGGAGGCGCCCTGTGCCTCGTACCTCGAGGCGCACCCACGGGCGGAGACGGGGGAGCTCCATGGCGAGCTGGCGACGCAGCACGATCACCGTGCGGAGGTCCTGGAGGGTGGCCGCGAAGCGCAGCTGGCCCACAAGCGTCGACCGCCGCTCGGCCGCCTCCAGCGACACCCGCCCGACGGTCGTCATGCCGACGGCCACGAGGACGATGGCCACCACCACCGCGAGGGCGCCGACGAGCTGGAAGCGCAGCGGCCAGAGTGCGAGATGACCGAACGGCGCGGTGGGGCTGGTGCTGATCACGCCCACGCCATCCGCCCCCGCCGCCGCCACGAGCACCATGCCGATGAGGGACGCCGCCCACTTCGCCAAGCGAACGCCTCCTGCCACGAGGGCGCTCCCCACACTGAGGCCCACGAGGGTCGCGCCGGCGAGGGCGCCTGTGACCACCCAGGCGACCGCCCCACCCGACATGCGCTTCGACGCCAGGTCGCCAGCGATGCCGCCCACCACCAGGCCCACGAAGGCCAGGAACCGGAGCTGCTTCACCGCCGGCGTGCGCAACGCGGTGGTGCGGTCGACGGGAGCCAGCAGCACATGGCGCACCTCGGCCCGCTCGAGCGCGAGCGGACCGCCCCGGCTGCCCGAGCGGAGCCCCATGGCGATGGCCAGCGCGGCGACGACGCCGATCCAGCCCGGACCGTGGTCCCGCACCGAGGCGAGCTGATCGGCCCGCAGGATCTGATCGCCGACCATGCTCGAGAGCACGGCGACCGCGATGAGGCCGAGGATGCCGGTGAGGTACGCCTGGTAGAACGCGTCGATCCAGTGGATGTCCGCAGTCCGCTTGCGGCGACGGAACTGCCGCCAGTCCGCGAGGGCTCCCTCGAGGTCGGCGTCGGGATCGGCGGTCGCCAGCAGGGCTGCTACAGCCGCTCGATGACCATGGCCATGCCCTGGCCACCGCCGACGCACATCGACTCAAGGCCGTAGCGGCCGCCGGAGTCTTCGAGGCCGTTGATGAGGGTGGTCATGATCCTCGCGCCGGTCATGCCGAACGGGTGCCCGAGGGCGATGGCGCCGCCGTTCACGTTCAGCTTCTCAGGGTCGATGCCGAGGTGCTTCATCGAGGGCAGGACCTG
>DAIQBC010000376.1:0-2140 GCA_036781345.1 Acidimicrobiales bacterium
CGCCGTAGCAGTCGTGGTGCACGAGCTGGCCGCGGCGGCTCACCATCGTCTGGACGCCGGGCAGCTTGCCGGCGTCGACGTAGGCGTGGGTGGCGTCGTCGATGCGGGTGAGCCGCTCGGTCGACAGCCCCAGGTCCTCGGGTCGGGTGGTCATGGCAGGGCATGGTGGCACGCCGCCACGACCCACCGCCCGATCAGTCGTGCAATCCGCACTCCGTCTTGCCCAGGCCCGCCCACCGACCGGAGCGAGGATCGCCGGCGTCGGTGGGAAGGGAGGTGCAGGGCATGCAGCCGATCGAGAGGTAGCCCTGGTCCCGGAGGGGGTTCACCGGCACGTCATGGTCGGCGATGTAGCCCTGGACGTCGGCGTCGGTCCAGGTGGCGATGGGGTTGACCTTCACCAGCCCGCGCAGGTCGCGGGCGACGATGGGTGCCTGGCCCCGCGTCGCGGCCTCGTCGCGGCGCAGGCCGCTCATCCAGGCCGCCTTGCCCTCCAGCGCCCGGTCGAGCTGCCCGACCTTCACCGCGGAGCAGCAGTTCTCGGGGTCGACCTTCCACAGCTCCTCGGCGTGGTGGGACACCGTCATCATGCGCAGGTTGAGCCCATAGCGTCGGCGCACGGCCTCGACCGTCTGCAGGGTCTCCGGGAAGTGGTACCCGGTGTCGATGAAGACGACCTCGATGCCGGGGTGCACCTTGGTCGCCAGATCGATGAGGACGGCGTCGTTCATCGAGGTGCTCACGCTGAGGTGCGGGGCGAAGCTGTCGACGGCCCACTGGATGATCTTCGACGCCGGTTGGTGCTCGAACTCGCGGTCCAGGGCCGCCAGCTCCTCGTCGGTGTAGTCGGCGACCTCGACGATGGTCACGTGGCACACTCCGACGCGCCGGTCTCGGCCGCGTACGGGCCCGTCTCGCCGTAGTCGACGTAGTACTCCGGGCCGTCGTCCGGAGTCGGGAACTCGTCGAGGTCGCGGAGGCCCTCGGCGATCACCGCAACGCCCCCGGACCGGTCGATCCATGTTCGGAAGACCTCACCGGGCTGGCGCTCGTCGTTGAACCTCTGCACAACCCGAACCACGGCCTCAGGCGCGTTCTTGGCCGGGAGGCGCAGCGCCTTCTCGCCGAAGTGGATCTTCTCCTGGCCGACGTACCCGCCGAGCAGCAGCTGGTAGCCGGGCGCGGACTGACCGTGGGCCCGGCGCTCGGCCCCGAAGAACCCGATGTCGGCGATGTGGTGCTGGCCACAGCTGTTGGTGCACCCCGAGATGTTGGTGCGGACTCCTCCCACCTCGGCCAGCCCGGCGTCAGCGAGGGCGGCGCCGATGGCGTCGGCCAGGCCCCTGCTCTGGGTGACCGCGAGGTTGCAGGTGTCGGCGCCGGGGCAGGCCACGACGTCGCGGGCCAGCTCGGCGCCGGGCTCTGCCATCCCGATGGCGCTGAGGCGCTGGTGAAGCACCGGGAGCTGGCCGTCGGAGAGGCCGCGGAACACCAGGTTCTGCCGGTTCGTGATGCGGATCTCCGCCCCGAGCTCCCGCTGGATCGAAGCCAGTGCCCGCAGCTGGTCCGTGGTGATGTCGCCGAGGCGGGCGTAGGCCAGCGCCGACACGGTGCCCTTGGCGGCGCCCCGCACCACGTTGGCGTCGTCCCAGGCCAGGAAGGGATCGGACCGACGCAGGGTGACTGGGGTGCCCTGGCCCACCGGGGTGGGGCTCACGCCCAGCCCGAGCCCGGCGGGGGCATCGCCGCGCTTCAGCACCTCGTCCGGCAACCCACCCGGCCAGGTGGAGGATGCCACGAGCAGCTTGCGCTCCTTCAGGATGCGGGCCTGCAGGTCGTCCCAGCCCATCGTGTCGACGAGCCACTTCATCCGTGCTCGGAGCTTGTTGTCACGGTTGCCGTGGTTGGAGAACACTCGCAGCACGGCCTCGAGGGTGGCCATGAGCTCCTCGCGGGGGGTGAACTCCTCCAAGGCCAGGGCCGGGTGGGGGTTGGCGCCGAGACCGCCGGCCACGAACACGCGGAAGCCGGCCTCCCGGGTGCCATCCGGCAGGGTGCGCGAGGTGGCGATCACCCCGACGTCGTTGAACATCGCCTGCCCGCAGTCGGTCTCGCAGCCCGAGAAGTTGATCTTGAACTT
>DAIQBC010000377.1:0-2114 GCA_036781345.1 Acidimicrobiales bacterium
GAGCAGTCTGGCGGCTCGGGCGCGACACCGCCCGACAGCAGCTGCCGGGCGGTTCAGCGGAGCGGGTGGGATTCGAACCCACGGAGGAGTTGCCCCCTCACATCCTTAGCAGGGATGCGCCTTCAACCTGACTCGGCCACCGCTCCAGGGTGAACGGACGAGGATACCAACGCACAGCCGGTGGACTTCGAACCCGTGCGCCGCAGGGGGTCAGAGGATTCCGAGCTCGAGGAGAGCGGCCACGGCGGCGAGGGCGATCACATCGAGAGCCACGTTGAGCCAACGTCTGATCGCCGACTGCTCTCCCGAGCGGAGCGGGTGGGATTCGAACCCACGAACCCTTGCGGGTCGACGGTTTTCAAGACCGTTGCCTTCGTCCACTCGGCCACCGCTCCGCCGGTGACGTTAGGCCAGAGGTGCCGCGTTCGACGTCCGTCAGGACGTGAGCTTGGCCTTCTGCTCCTGGACCCAGGCGTCGGCGGTGCGCCAGGCCTGCTCGGCGTCGCGGCGCACGGCGGGGCCATGCGCGCCGGCGGCCGGGTAGCTGCCCAGGTACTTGATGTCCTCCACCTTGGAGCGCACGTCGCGCAGGCAGTCGGCCACCAGCTCGTCGCTGAGGTGCCCCTCGAGATCGATGATGAAGCAGTAGTCGCCAAGCCCCTTCTTGGTGGGGCGTGACTCGAGCTTCACGAGGTTGATGGCCCGGGCCGCGAACTCCTGCAGGATGGCCAGCAGCGAGCCGGGGCGGTCGGCGCGCTGGAACACGACGATGGTGGTCTTGTCGTGGCCCGTGGCGGCCGGCACGGCGTGGCGCGCCACGAGCACGAAACGGGTGGTGTTCTCAGGGTGATCTTCGATGTCGTTGGCCAGCACCTCGAGGCCGTAGATCTTGGCCGCCAGTGACGGCGCCACCGCGGCCGACACCCCGTCGGCCTCCTCGGCCACCAGACGGGCAGCCTCCGCGTTGGAGTTGGCCGCCACCACCTCGACCCCCGGCAGCTGGGTGGCCAGCCACGTGCGGCACTGGCCAGCCGCCACCGGGAACGTGAGGACCCGGGTGATGTCCGCCTGGCCGACGCCAGGCGGTGCCATGAGGTTCAGCTGGATGCCGAGCTCGACCTCCCGTTGGATGAGCAGGTCGTGCTCGAAGGCCAGCGCGTCGATGGTGACGTTGACGGTGCCCTCGATGGAGTTCTCGATGCCGACGAAGCCGAGGTCGATGTCACCCGTGTCGGCCGCCGCCAGCACCTCCGCGATGGTGGCCATCGGCACCAGCTCCTCGCTGGCCAGATCCGCCTGCGAGAGCAGGGCTTGTTCGGTGAAGGTGCCCTCGGGACCGAGGAAGCCGATGCGCCGGCGCGCCGTCGGTGCTGCAGCGTCGGTCACGAGGCGCAATGCTACCGGGGTGGACGAGGCAGCCCTGGTGCGATTGATGGACGCGGTGCGGTCGGGGGAGGTGCACCCCGACGATGCCGTGGCCGAGCTGCGGCGGCTTCCGTTCGCGGATCTCGGCTTCGCCCGGGTCGACCACCACCGCTCCCTGCGGCAGGGGCTGCCCGAGGCCGTGTACGGGCCCGGCAAGGATCCAGAGCACGCCGCCGCCATCGTGGCCGAGCTGCTCGACGGCGGCGCCTCGCCGGTGCTGCTCACCCGCGCGTCCGACGAGCAAGCCACCGCGGCGCTGGCCCGGCGCCCTGACGGGGTGCGGCACGGCACGATCGTGGTGTGGAGGCCGTCCGCGCCCCGACCGGAGCGGATCGTGATCGCCGCCGCGGGCACCGCCGACCTCCCGGTGGCCGACGAGGCCGCCGCCGTGCTGGCCGCCTTCGGACTCGAACCGGTGCGGCTCACCGACGTGGGCGTGGCGGGCGTGCACCGGCTCCTGGCCGAGGCCGACGCGCTGGCCGACGCCGACGTCGTCATCGTGGTGGCCGGGATGGAAGGGGCGCTGCCGAGCCTGGTCGGGGGCCTCACCCCCGCGCCGGTCATCGCCGTGCCCACCAGCGTGGGCTACGGCGCCAGCCTCGAGGGCGTCACCGCGCTGCTCGGCATGCTCGCGTCCTGCGCCGCCGGGCTCACCGTCGTCGGCATCGACAACGGCTACGGCGCCGCCT
>DAIQBC010000378.1:0-2101 GCA_036781345.1 Acidimicrobiales bacterium
AGGTACGCACGTACACGTTCGTGGCCGCGACCATCACTCCCGGGAAGCGAGCGCAGCTTGACGCGGGGCAGGACTTCATCGCCGGCGCCTCGGACAACGTCGAAGTGAGGCCCTCGCCCAACGGGCGCTCCAAACCGGTGCAAGACAGCCTCAACACGCTCGCCACGGCGCTGCGGCTGGTCGCGTTGACGGCGGGGCTGGCTGGCCTGACGGTCGTCGGGCTGCTCATGGCCCGCGTCGCACGGGACGCGGTCTCCGAGCGCGAGACGCTGGTCGCCATCGGCTGGACCCGCGACGAGGTGGTGCGCCTCAGCACCCTGGTCCTGGTTCCGGCGGTGGTGACGGGGGGGACCGTCGGGCTCCTGGTAGGTGCGTTCGCATCGCCGTTCACGTTGATGCGCTTGGCCGCGGCCATCGATCCGGGGGGCGACGCGATCGTGGTCAACCGGGGCGTGCTGGTGGCGGTGGCGTTGGGCTCCACCGGGCTGTTGACGGGACTGCTCGCGGTCACCGCCGCCCGAGTCGGCCGGTCCACGCGCCGGGCCAGGCCGACCGCGCACGCGGCGCCTCGTCTCCAGCGTCCGCTTCCCGTCGCCCTCGGGATCCGGCGGGCGTTGTTCGGCGCTCCCGATCGTGGCGGCCGGCTGAGTCGGTCGGCCGCCGCGGTGGTGACCGCCGGCGTCGTCGTGGCCGTGGCGGCCCTCGTCATCGGCTCCTCGATCGAACGGCTCCAGGATGATCCCACCCTGAGTGGCCAGGGACCGGCGAGCCAGCGACTGCTCGACGCGGGCGAGGACCTCGCGGTGTACGAGCGAGCGATGACCACGCTGGAGGCGGACCAGCGAGCGGTGGATCTCGAGGGCTTCCACGTTGCCTTCGGGGTGCGGGGCCCCGGTGCCATGGGCCTCCCGGTCCTGGTCTTCGATGCGCGGCGCGGTGATGGCGGCGGCGCCGTCCTGCGGGGCCGGTTCCCCACCCAGGCCGACGAGGTGGCGATCGGGCCGGCATCGCTGAAGACGATGGGTCTCGACGTGGGTGATGAGATCGAGCTGCAAGGTGCCGATGGGAGCGCTCGGTTCGAGATCGTCGGTATGGTCCTCTTCCCGGAGGGCGACTTCACGTACGACGCCGGGGCGGCGCTGACCGTGGCTGGCGCCCGGTTCCTCGGGGGTGTCGAAGCCACCGCCATCCATGGGGTCGTGTTCGACTGGGGCCCGGGTGTCGACCCGGCGGCCGCTGATGCCGAGCTGACCAGCGCTGGGTTCAGCGTGCTCACCTCGCCGGGGGGGCTGGTACCCGCCACCGTCTCCAACCTCGGGCAGGTACGGGGGGTGGCGCCCCTGGTGGCCGGCCTGGTCCTCGTCCTCGGGTTGCTCACGGCGGTCTACGCCGTGATGATCACGGGGCGCCTGCGTCGTCGTGAGGTCGGCACGCTACGGGCGCTGGGCCTGACGCCGGGGGCCATCGCGACGACGACCGAGGTCCAAGGGCTGCTGCTCGGTCTGGTGGGGATCGTCTTGGGGCTCCCACTCGGGGTCGCCGCTGGTCGCCAGGTGTGGTCGTTGATCGCCGCGCGTGCGTACGTGGTCGACCATCCGGTGGTGGGCTGGGACTGGATGGGGTGGGTGGCCGGGGCGGCGCTGCTGGGCCTCGTCGTGGTCGGGCTGCCGCTCGGCGTCCGCGAGGCGCGGCAACCTCCGGCGGCGGTGCTGCGCACAGAGTGAGCCGAGCGCTGCAGTGCTGGCCGTAGGCTGACCGGCGATGGGGATCCGGGTGGTGCTGGCGGAGGACAACACGTTGCTGCGCGAGGGGGTGGCGCGGCTGCTGGAGCGTGAGGAGGGCATCGATCTCGTCGGCACCGCCGTCGATCGGCCGTCCCTCGAGGCGCTGATCGAGGCGGAGTCTCCCGACGTGGTCATCACCGACATCCGGATGCCGCCGACCGGCACCGACGAGGGGATCCAGATCGCCGCCATGCTGCGGTCGACCCGGCCCACCGTCGGCGTGGTGGTGCTCAGCCAGTACGCCGATCCTGCCTATGCCCTGGCGCTGCTCGACGGCGGGTCGGAGGGTCGGGCCTACCTCCTGAAGGAGCGGGTGA
>DAIQBC010000379.1:0-2066 GCA_036781345.1 Acidimicrobiales bacterium
CCGGGCTGCGCGCCGCCGGCCTGCCGCTGGCGCACGACGCCTTCTTCGACACCCTCACGGTGTCGGTGCCGGGCCGGACCGATGAGCTCGTCGCCGCGGCGCTGGACCAGGGCATCAACCTCCGCCGGGTCGATGCGGACACGATCGGCATCGCGCTCGACGAGACCACCGACGAGGCCGTGCTCGGTCGCCTCGCCTCCGCCCTGGGGATCGCCATCCCGGTCGCGGCGCCCGATGCCATCCCGGGCGCGCTGCGCCGGACCAGCGAGTACCTCACCCACCCGGTGTTCTCGGCCCACCGCTCCGAGACCGAGATGCTCCGCTACCTGCGCTCGCTCGCCGACAAGGACGTGGCCCTCGACCGCTCGATGATCCCGTTGGGCTCCTGCACGATGAAGCTCAACGCCACCACCGAGATGGCGGCGGTCACCTGGCCCGAGTTCGGCCAGCTCCACCCCTTCTCCCCCACCGACCAGGCCGCCGGCTACCGCGAGCTGATCGTCAGCCTGGAGGCGTGGCTGGCCGAGATCACCGGCTACGACAGGGTGTCCATCCAGCCCAATGCCGGCAGCCAGGGCGAGCTGGCCGGCCTGCTGGCCATCCGCGGCTACCACGGCGCGCGGGGCGAGGCGGCTCGCGACGTCTGCCTCATCCCGTCCTCGGCCCACGGCACCAACGCCGCCTCGGCGGTCATGGCGGGCATGCGGGTGGTGGTGGTGGCCTGCGACGACGACGGCAACGTCGACGTGGCCGACCTCGAGGCCAAGGTCACCGAGCACAGCGGCGACCTCGCCGCTCTGATGGTCACCTACCCCTCCACCCATGGCGTGTTCGAGGCGCACATCACCGACCTCTGCGACCTCGTGCACAGCCATGGGGGCCAGGTGTACGTCGACGGCGCCAACCTGAACGCACTGGTCGGCGTGGCCCGCCCGGGGTGGTTCGGCGGCGACGTCAGCCACCTCAACCTCCACAAGACGTTCTGCATCCCCCACGGCGGCGGCGGTCCGGGCGTGGGCCCGGTGGCGGTGCGCGAGCACCTCGCCCCGTTCCTCCCCAACCACCCGTTGGTGCCCGAGGCGGGGCCGGCCACCGGCCCCGGCCCGATCTCGGGAGCGCCCTACGGCTCGGCCTCGATCCTGCCCATCTCCTGGGCCTACATCGCCCTCATGGGGCCGGACGGGCTGCGCCGAGCCACCGAGGTCGCCATCCTCAACGCCAACTACGTGGCTGCCCGCCTCGACGCCGCGTTCCCGGTGCTCTACACGGGAGACCACGAGCGGGTGGCCCACGAGTGCATCCTCGACCTGCGCCCCATCGCCCAGGCCACCGGCGTCACGGTGGACGACGTCGCCAAGCGGCTCATCGACTACGGGTTCCACGCTCCCACGATGAGCTTCCCGGTGGCCGGCACGCTGATGGTCGAGCCGACCGAGAGCGAGTCGCTGGCCGAGCTGGACCGCTTCGTCGAAGCCATGCTCGCCATCCGCGAGGAGATCGCCCAGATCGAGCGGGGCGAGGTGGCCCACGACGACAGCGCCCTGGCCCACGCCCCGCATCCGGCCGAGGACGTCATGGTCGCTGATTGGGACCGGCCCTAC
Source organism: Acidimicrobiales bacterium (assembly GCA_036781345.1). Classification (GTDB taxonomy): domain Bacteria; phylum Actinomycetota; class Acidimicrobiia; order Acidimicrobiales; family VFJN01; genus VFJN01. The sequence goes on from DAIQBC010000379.1 coordinate 1,602, forward strand.
ACCAGGGAGCAGGCGGCCTACCCCGTCCCGTCTCTGCGCAAGGACAAGTACTGGCCGCCGGTCAGCCGCATCGACGGCGGCTACGGCGACCGGAACCTCGTGTGCGCCTGCCCCCCACCGGAGGCGTACGAGGCCTGACCACCCGCGGTTGGGGGCACGCGCCGTCAGTCGTCGATGGTGGATGCTCCCGGCCTCCGAGGGCCGGTCACCTAGGGTCCAGCGCCATGCGACGAGACGAGGTGCGAGCACTCGGACTGGCGGCGTTCATCGGCGGAGCCGGCGTGATGCACTTCGTCCGGCCGGAGCTCTTCGACGCCATCGTGCCCGACTGGATGCCCGGCTCGAAGCGCAGGGTCACCCTCGCCAGCGGGGCGGCCGAGCTCGCGAGCGCCACGCTCGTGGCCCTGCCCTGGACGCGGCGCCTCGGGGCGTGGCTGTGCTTCGCCACGTTCCTCGGCGTCTACC
>DAIQBC010000380.1:0-2044 GCA_036781345.1 Acidimicrobiales bacterium
GGGTGGTGCGGGCGGTGGCGACCGGCACCGTCCCGGGCGACCTCTCCTCGCTCGAGGACCCGACCTCCCTCGACGCGATCCGCGAGGCTTCCTGACCATGACCGGCACGCTCATCGGCCGCACCGTGGTGCTCCGCCCCCTCGTCGTCGAGGACTTCGCGGCGTGGAACGAGGTCCGGTCCCGCAACGCCGACTGGCTGCTCAAGTGGGAGCCGATCCGGATCGCCGGCGCCCCAGACCCCGTGGGGAGCCGCGACGCCTTCGCGGTGCGCTGCGGTGCTCGTCAACGGGAGCGGCAGCTGGGCACCGGGTACGGCTACGGCATCTTCGTCGACGGCCACTTCGCCGGTGAGATCAACCTCTCGATCGTGCAGCGTGGCCCGTTCCAGAGCTCCTATGTGGGCTACTGGATCGACGAGGCCCGTGCCGGCAACGGCCACACCCCCGAAGCCCTCGTGCTGCTCTGCCGAGCCGCCTTCGAGGATCTGCACCTCCATCGCGTGCAGATCTCCATCATCCCGCGCAACACCGCCAGCCGCCGGGTGGTCGAGAAGCTCGGGCTGCGCGACGAGGGCGTGGCGCAGCGCTACCTCGAGATCAACGGCACCTGGGAGGACCACATCCGCTACGCCATGACCGTCGAGGAGTGGGACCTCCGCCGCGACCGGCTCCTGGCCGAGTGGGTCGACTGACTACTTCTTCGTGATCTTGGCCTGGAGGGCGGCCACGCGCTGCTTGAAGGCGGGTTGCTCGAGGGACCAGATCTGGGGGACGAGCTCGCGGTCCACCGCCGCCGCGTGGTCATCGATGGCGGCGACGTCGAGGATGGTGGCCTTGATGCGTCGCGACAGATCGCGAGGTCCGCTGGCGGCCCGCTCGGCCATGGCCTGGGCGGCCGCCAGGAGCTCGTCATCGGGCAGGCACCGCCACACCAGCCCGACCCGCTCGGCCTCGGCGCCGTCGAGCACCTCGCCGAAGAGCACGGTGGCCAGCGCCGTCTGCGGCCCGGCGATGCGCTGGGACAGCCAGGTGTGACCGCCGCCGGGGTGCAGCCCGAGCTGCAGGAAGCGCGTGTCGAAGCGGGCGCGCCGGCCGGCCAGCCGCACGTCGCAGATCAGCGCCAGGTTCATGCCCGCGCCCACTGCCGCGCCGTTGACGGCGGCCAGCGTGGGCAGGGGGCACCGCCCGATGCGCAGGAACCCCTCGTAGATCGAGCGGAGCCCGGCCTCCGCGCCGCCCTCCGCCGAGGACGACAGGTGCGACAGGTCGGCACCGGCGCAGAACGCGGGGTCGGCGCCGGTGACGACCACGGCACCAACCGCAGGATCGTCCTCCAGGGCGTCGAAGATGTCGATGATCTCGGTGACCATCGGCAGGGTCAGGGCGTTGCGGCGCTCGGCGTCGGCGAGGGTGACGGTGGCTACCCCGGCGTGGATCGCGGTGTGGACGAGGGGCATGAGCCGAGTCTGACATCTGGATCGGCGACGGTCTGACGTGACTTTGGTGGCGGAGATTGTTACAGTTCCATGTCAGCCCCATCCGGGTTCGGGTGGGCGATCGCAATGTGGTTCCTGTGGCTCTTGTGGATGGTGTTGTCACAGGGAACCATTGATCCGGTCTTCCGCTTTCCCCCGACCCATGGTGAGGTTCGTGCCCGCACCCAAGGCGTCTCTGCGAACACTGATCACTGCCCTGAGCGTGCTGCTGGCACTCGGCTTCGTATCGGCCCCCATCGTCAGCTCTGCTCAGCGCGCCAGCGGCGACCCCTCGACGGAGCGGCAGCGGGTGCGGGCCCAGAAGGCGGAGGTGGCCAGCCAGGTGGACGCCCTGCGGGCCAGCGACGCCCAGGTCTCCGCTGCCCTCGACGCCCTCCAGGCCAACGTGGCCGGCCAGCAGGCGCTGCTGGCCGAAGCCCAGCGGGCCGCGGCCGAGGCCGAGCAGGCCTTCGCCGACGCCACCGCCGCCGTCGAGGCCAAGACGCTTGAGATCGACCTGCTCCGCCAGGAGATCCGCAAGTTCGCGGTGGAGGCCTTCGTGCACCCTCC
>DAIQBC010000381.1:0-2018 GCA_036781345.1 Acidimicrobiales bacterium
CCCCTCGAAGTGCACGATCCAGCGGTCTTGGTGGCGCGACGACGACACCACGGTGAGCGGCCCACGAGCGGTCTGCAGCACGGAACCGGGGTCGAGCCGCTCAGTCCGCTCCGTGGTGAGGAGAACCAGCACATCCCCCCGCACCCCATGCGGCTTGGTGATCCGGCCCACCTCCAGCAACACGGCGAACCCCTCGTTCGACGGCGAAGCGCCGCTTCGTCGTCGAACCCTCAGTCTTCGAACTCGACGTCGACGTCGACGCCGTCACGCACGGCGGCGGCCCGCACGACGGTGCGGATGGCGTTGGCCACCCGGCCCCGCTTGCCGATCACGCGGCCCATGTCCTCGGAGCCCACCCGCACCTCCAGGCGCACCTTGCCGCGGTGCTCGCTCGGCTCGATGCGCACCGCGTCGGGCTCCTCGACGAGCGAGGTCACGAGCAGGTCGAGGACCGAGATCGCGGTCGGAGCGGCCTCGGCCTTCCCGTCGTCGTCAGCATCATCGTCGTCGTGGGCTTCGTCGTGGGCTTCGTCGTCAACCACATGGCGGACGTCGTCATCAGCGATGAGGTTGACGTCGTTGTCGTCGAGGTCCTGATCGAGCTCGCTCATGCGTCGGCGGCTACGTCGTCGCTGGCCACGGGCTGGTTCTCGGCGACCCTCAGGAGGCGGGCGACCGTGTCCGTGGGCTGGGCGCCCTTGCTGATCCAATCGTTCGCCTTGGCCGTGTCGATCTTCACGACCGACGGCTCCTGGCGAGGGTCGTAGGTGCCGAGGATCTCGATGAACCGTCCGTTGCGCGGCGAGCGCGAGTCGGCCGCCACCACCCGGTAGGTCGGCTGCTTCTTCTTCCCCATCCTCATGAGGCGGAGCTTGACGGCCACTGCAATACGTCCTTCGTGTCAGTCGAGGTGCCCGAGGGCAGCGAACCATGATGGTCCGTGCGACCCCGTCAGCTCAAGCCCGGCAAGGTGAAGGGCTGCTTGGGGGCCGTGTTGGTGGTGGTGGGCGGTGCCGTCACGCGCCCCCCCTTCTTGCCCTTCTTGCCCTTCTTCCCCTTGCTCCCGCGGCCCTTCTTGGTGCCGGAGAACCCGGGGATGCGCTTCATCATCTTCTGCATCTCCTTGAACTGCTTCACCAGCTGGGCCACCTCACCGGGGTCGGAGCCAGACCCCTTGGCGATGCGGGCTCGGCGGGAGCCGTCGATGAGCTCGACGTCGGCCCGCTCGATGGCGGTCATCGAGCGGATGATGGCTTCCACTCGGGCGATCTGCTCGTCCTCGATCTGGGCGCCCTTCAGCTCCTTCGGCATGCCGGGGATCATCCCGACGATGCCCGACAGCGGACCCATCTTCTTGAGCTGCTGCATCTGGTCGAGGAAGTCGTCGAGGGTGAAGCTGCCGTCGAGCAGGCGGCTGGCGGCCTCCTCGGCCTCCTGCTTCTCGTAGACCTGCTCGGCCTTCTCGATCAGCGTGAGCATGTCGCCCATGCCGAGGATGCGCCCGGCCAGACGATCGGGGTGGAACAGCTCGAAGTCGGCCAGCTTCTCGCCGGTGGACGCGAAGGCGATGGGCTTGCCCACCACCTCCTTCACGCTCAGCGCCGCGCCGCCGCGCGCGTCGCCGTCGAGCTTGGTGAGGATCACGCCGTCGAGGGCGAGCGCTTCGTTGAAGCTCTCGGCCACCGTCACCGCGTCCTGCCCGGTCATGGCGTCGACGACGAGGAACGTGTAGTCGGGGCGGGTGACCTCGGAGATCTGGCGGACCTGCTCCATGAGCTCGATGTCGATGGCCAGCCGGCCGGCGGTGTCGACGATGAGCACGTCGCGGCCGAGCCGCCTGGCCTCGTCGAGGCCGGCTTTGGCGACCTCGACCGGATCTCCCGGCTGGGAGAACACCGGCACGTCGATCTGCCGGCCCAGAGTGCGGAGCTGCTCTACTGCGGCCGGTCGCTGGAGGTCGGCGCCCACCAGCAGCGGGTTGCGGCCCTGCTGCTTGAACCAGCGGGCCAGCTTGGCCG
>DAIQBC010000382.1:0-1994 GCA_036781345.1 Acidimicrobiales bacterium
TCCCGGTAGCGATCGGCGAAGGCAGCGGTGAGGTGCAGCACGCCCAAGTAGCGCCCGAAGTCGGCCGGCGTGCGAGCCAGGCCGACCAGCTCGACCTTCACCTCAGGCCCGTCCGGCGGACCAGGGTCGGCCCCGTTGTAGGCGACATCCACCCACGCCGAGGTCATCGACTCGAGCACGAAGCGGTCGCCCACCTGCAGGTCGAGATCGAGGGCCATCTTCTCGCTCATGGTCACCTCGTCGACCCGAGCCTGGTCTGGGGCGCGCCCCTCGACGATGAGCGGGACGTCGACGGGTCCGGCACCAGCCAAGGGAAGCGGCGCCAGGGGCAGGAAGTTGTAGTCGGGGAACAGCGCGGCACCCTTCGGCCGCACGAAGAGCTCGCGGACCGCACCCGCCTCCAGCACGCTCGGCGTCGCCGTCACCCTCTCGAGAAGGCTCCGCACGTCCGGCTCACCACCGCCCAGCAGCACGTCCGAGGCCTTGGAGTCATCCCGCAGCCGGTCCATCGCCATGGCCGAGCGGTCAGCCCCCAGGAGGACGGCCAGCACCACGGCAACCGTCAGCGAGACCGCGGCCACCAGCAAGAGATGCTGCCGCCACCGCGCCTCCCACGTCCGAAGGGCAACCAAGGCGATGGCGCCCTGCCCCCTCATGCGCAGAGGACGACGATGGTGGCAGGCACCCTGCCACCTCAACACATCGGCCTCGTCCGGACAAGGTGGGTAGCCCCTTGGTGGAGGCCACCTCGAGAAGTGGTGCTGCCACCCTTCAAACGAGGCCGCGCCTGTGCTCAGATCCTCGGGTGATTCGTCGGACGCTCCCGGCTGAGCCATGAGCGCGACCACGGCCCTGGCCCGGACCATGCTGCGGCGCCAGCTGGTGGCCTTTGTCGCGCTGGGGGTCCTCGGTGGCCTCGGGGTGGGGTTCGCCATGACCGCGGCGAGCGGCGCCCGGCGCGCCGACACCGCCTACACGCGGCTCCGCGGTGCCACGAGGGCCCCCGACGCGCTGTACGACGGGAGCGAGCTCGACGATCAAGACATGCGTGCCCTGTCGGACATCCCCGAGGTGGGTGGCATCGCCCGGTTCTCCTACACGCCGATCGCCCCACGGCCACTGACCCCAGGAGTCGACGCGGGGTCCTTCGTCGGTCTCGACCCCGACTTCCTCTCCCGGGTGTACCGGCCCCTCGTGCTCCGCGGTCGGCTCGCGGTTCCTGGAGCGGGCGATGAGGTTGTGATCAACGAGGCCCTCGCCAAGGCTGGTCACCTGGAACCTGGCCAGCGGGTCGAGCTCGTCTCGGGGTTCGAGCAGCCAGCGCCGATCGGCAGAGTGACCATCGTCGGAGTCGTGCGGGGGATCTTCGATGTGGGGGCCAACTCCGGCAACCCGTCGATGCTGTTGAGCAAGGCCTTCCTCGATGACCACGTCTCCGGTGTCCAGGTGGGTCCGCAGCCGGCCGTCCTCGCCCGCTTCACCCACGGTGAGGCCGACCTGGCGGCCTTCCAGCAGACCGCCAGCGCCGCTCTAGGTCGCGAGGTGGCGACGCAGTTCACCGGCGACGAGGAAGCGGTCAGCACAGAACGGACGCTCAGAGTGCAGACCGTCGGCCTCGGGATCCTCGCCGCGCTGGCCGGCCTGGCCACGCTGGTGGCCGTGGCCCAGGCCCTCAGCCGGCTCCTCGACCACGCCCTGGCCGACCTGCCGATCCTCGTCGCGATCGGAGTACGACCACGTCAGCGCCCCGCTCTGGGCGGGCTCCTCGCCCTCCCGGTGGTTGTCATCGGTGCCCTCGTTGCCACCGCCGTGGCCTTCCTGGCCTCACCGCTGATCCCAACCGGCTTCGCCCGCTCGGTTGACCCCGTGCGCGGCCTCCACGTCGATCTCACGATCGTGACGGGCATGGCCGCCTTCTGGGCCCTGTCCGTTGGTGGGGCTGGCATCGGGCTGGCCTGGTGGCACCGCTCGGGTCCGGTGCGGCCGAGGCGTGC
>DAIQBC010000383.1:0-1992 GCA_036781345.1 Acidimicrobiales bacterium
TGTGGTCGACCGGGCTCGACAACGGCTCGATGTTCGACGCGTGGTGGAGCGTGATCCCGGCCCTCGCTGCCGGTTGGCTCGCCGGGCAGCACGCTCCGGGCGTGCCGGGCGGGCGCATCGCGCTCGTGCTGGTCGTGGTCTGGGTCTGGGGCGTTCGGCTCACATCGAACTGGGCACGGGACTGGCCGGGGCTCGACCACGAGGACTGGCGCTACCTCGAAATGTACTCCAGTGGCCCCAAGCTGCTCATCTCGCTGATGGGGGTGCACCTGTTCCCGTGTGTCGTGGTGTTCCTCGGATCGCTCGCGTTGGTGCCGGCGCTCGTGTGGGGTGCGGACCGGCTGGGCGTGCTCGACGTCGTCGCGCTGGCACTGGGCCTCACCGCGGCAGTGATCGAGCTCGTCGCCGACGAGCAGATGCGCCGCTTCCGCCACACGAGGGCGCCAGGTGAGGTGATGGACCGAGGGCTGTGGGCCTGGTCCCGACACCCGAACTACTTCGGAGAGCTCTGCTTCTGGTGGTCGCTCTGGTGCTTCGCCCTCGCGGCCGACAGCGCGTGGTGGTGGACCGTCGTCGGTCCACTGGCCATGACCGCGATGTTCCTCTTCGCCTCGATCCCGATGCTGGACCGGCGCAGCATCGAGCGTCGCCCGGCGTTCACCGACTACGCAGCTCGGACGCCAGCGCTGGTGCCCAGGCGACCGCCGCGCGGCTGACCGAGACGGGCTCACCCGATGACTGGCGCGAAGCACGCTGCCGCAGCCGCTCGGCCGCCGCACGGCCCCGGCCGGCCTGCACTGGCTGGCCCGAGCGATCGTCGATCGTGCCCGTGATCGATCTGCGGTGCACTGGCTCAACGCTGAGGCTGGCGCAGGATTGAGGCAATCTGGAGCCGTGACCGACTCCGACGCCTCCACCGCCGCGCCTGCCCGCCGGGTCGACATCGTGCCCCACACGCACTGGGACCGCGAGTGGTACTCGCCGTTCCAGACCTTCCGGCTTCGGCTGGTCGACCTGCTCGACCAGCTCCTGCCCCAGCTCGAGGCCGACCCGTCGTATGCCCACTTCCTGCTCGACGGGCAGATGGCCGTGGTCGACGACTACCTGGCCGTGCGGCCCGAGGCCGAGGAGCGGCTCCGGGCGCTGGCCACCACCGGGCGCGTGGCCATGGGGCCCTGGTACGCGCTGCCGGACGAGTTCCTCGTGTCGGGCGAGACGTTGGTGCGCAACCTGCAGCGCGGGCTGCGGGTGGCAGCGCGGTTCGGTGGCGCCATGGACGTGGGCTACCTGCCCGACATGTTCGGCCACGTGGCCCAGATGCCCCAGCTCCTCCGGCTGTTCGGCTTCGAGCACGCGGTGGTGTGGCGGGGCGTGCCCTCGGCCATCGACCGCAGCGGGTTCTGGTGGTCGGCCCCCGACGGATCGGTGGTGCGGGCCGAGTACCTCCCCCAGGGCTACGGCAACGGCGCCCTCGTGCCCAACGACGCCAAGGCCCTCGTGCGCCGCATCAGCGAGTTCGACGAGGAGCAGGGCGAGCTGCTCACCGGGCCGATCCTCTGGATGAACGGCACCGACCACCTCATGCCCCAGCCGTGGCTCGGCCGGGTGGTGGCCGAGGCCAACGCGCTCGACGCCGGCTACGAGCTGCACATCTGCTCGCTGGCCGAGCACGTGCACCACGCCCCCACCGACGGGCTGCCGTCGTGGACGGGCGAGCTGCGCTCGGGGGCCCGGGCCAACCTGCTCATGGGGGTGGCCTCCAACCGGGTCGACGTGAAGCAGGCGGCGGCGCGCGCCGAGCGAGCGCTCGAGCGGCTGGCCGAGCCGCTGTCCGCCCTGTTCCTCCCCGCCGAGCGCTGGCCGGGCGCGCTGCTCGACGCGGCGTGGCTCGAGGTGATCCGCAACAGCGCCCACGACTCGATCTGCGCCTGCTCCGTCGACGAGGTGTGCGACGCGGTGCTGCACCGCTTCGCCGAGGCCACCGAGATCGCC
>DAIQBC010000384.1:0-1988 GCA_036781345.1 Acidimicrobiales bacterium
CCCTGCCGGTGGAGCTGGTCCGCTTCAACGACCACGCCCACCTCGCTAGCGCGGGTTAGCGCCGCGGGACCGGCGGCGGGATCCAGCGGGGGTCGATGTCGTCGCGCGGCTCGAGCGGGCGCATGGCGAGGTCGATGGCACTCCACAGCGTCTGCGACGACCCGAAGAAGGCCAGGGGCGTGATGCCGGCCACCAGGAAGCTGGAGATGAAGATCGGTGCCGCCCGTCGCTCGTCCCACGTGAGGGCGAACCCCACGAGCAGTGTGAGCAGGAGGGCGCCGAGCGTGACGATGGTGTTGATCCCCACCGCCCCGAGCCAGTGCCCCTCCTCCCGGCGGATCGGGAAGTGGCAGCGGGGGCACCGGGCTCGCACCTCGAACCACGAGGTGAACACACCGCCGACCCCGCAGAGCGGACACCGGCGGAGGACGCCGCGGGTGAGGAGACGGGGGACCGTCAGCGGCTTGGGGTCGGTGGGTTCCACCGGAGCGAGGATCGCATGCTCTGGCTCGTGGCGACCAGTGGGAGAACCGCGGGCCGCTCCGACGAGTCGGTAGCCTCGGGCCCATGGACGACGAGCCCGCCCGTCCCGATGGGGTGTCCGACACGTTGGGCGACGAGGCCCCGGCGCCTCCGCTCCCCACCCTGCCCGACGCGGTCACGGCCAACGCCGACGAGCTGCGTCAGCTGATCGACGCCGGCGCGGGTTCGCCCGAGGAGCTGCGCGCGCTGGCGGAGCGGATCCGCGCCCACCGGGCCCTCGAGGAGTCGCTCTGGCGAGCGGAGGTGCGACCCGCGCTGCGCAAGGCGAAGAAGCGGCGGTTCACGCTGCGCGACCTGCGAGATCCCGCCGACCGGCCCCGCTCCACCGCGGGCGGGCTCCGCCTCGCGGCGGTGGTCCTCGCCGGAGTGGCCGTGCTCCTGCTGGCGGCCACGCAGTCGTCGGTGCTGTGGATCCTGCTGCCGGTGGCCGCGGTGCTCATCTACGCCTACCGGCAGGGTCGTCAGGCCGATGCGGTCGCGGACGAGCCACCGTCGGTCGAGAGCCCACCCAGCTGATCGGTCGCTACCCTCGGGCCGTGACCCGAGGCCGCACCGCGAAGGTGCTCACGCAGCACTGGGACGGCACGGCGCTGCAGCGGCGGCCTGACCGCCTGATCGTGGAAGAGCCCCTGGAGGTGCACCTCGACGGCTACCTCGTGGGCACCACCATGCGCACGCCGGGTCACGACTTCGAGCTGGCCGTCGGGTTGGTGCACGGCGATGGGCTGCTGGCCGGGGCGCCCGTGCGGACGTGCCGCTACTGCGCCACCGGCAGCGCAGTGGAGAGCGGGTTCAACATCGTGAGCGTCGACACCGGCGGCGCCGCTCCTCGGCCCGCGCCGCGCGTCGGCGCCAGCACCTCGGCATGTGGCATGTGCGGATCGACCGCCATCGATGAGCTGCGCGATCGCATCGCGCCCTTGCCTGTTGGGGACCCGTGGCCGGTCGATCTGCTCGTCGCCGTGCCCTCGGCCGTGCACCCCGACCAGGACCTCTTCGCCACCACGGGCGCCGTGCACGCGGCGGGCGCCTTCGACCGGAGCGGCATGCCCCTGGTCGTCCGGGAGGACATCGGCCGCCACAACGCCGTCGACAAGGTGGTGGGCCGGCTCCTGCTCGACGGCCGTCTGCCCGCCACCGATCTCGGCCTGTACGTGAGCGGCAGAGCCGGCTTCGAGATCGTGCAGAAGGCATGGGCGGCCGGGTTCAGCGCGATCGTGGCGATCAGCGCGCCGTCGGCTCTGGCGGTGGAAGCGGCCCGCCTCTCGGGCATGACCCTCGTGGGCTTCGTCCGGGGTGAGCAGCCCACCGCCAACGTGTACAGCCCTGAAGCGCCGGCCTGATGGGGTGGCGGGACCAGCTCACCGGCTGGCGACCGTCAGGCTGGGCGAGCCTGAGGCCCAACGGCGCCGGCCTCCAGAAGCCCCACCACTACCGCGACATGG
>DAIQBC010000385.1:0-1984 GCA_036781345.1 Acidimicrobiales bacterium
AGCACCTCGCCGGCTACAAGGTGCCCAAGCACCTCGTGGTGGTCGACCGGGTCGTGCGGAGCCCGGCCGGCAAGGCCGACTACCGCTGGGCCCTCGACACCGCGGTCGCCGGGGTCAGCGGCGCCTGACCACGGCCTGCCAGGGGAGCACGACCTCGAGCGGGCAGAGCCGACGGGACGCCTTGACGAGCCAGCGCAGCGTCTCCTCGGGCGGGGACTGGTAGGTCTTGAGGACGAGGCCTCGCTTGGGGTGCTGGGACGCGACGTACCACGCCTCCGGCACGGGGCACCCGCGCTCGGCCAGGAAGCGGGTGACCTTCTGGCCGGCCATGTGCTGGATGCCGATCTCGCCAGGCGTCCACGTGGCTAGCGGCACGGTGGGGCCTCGGTTGCCGACGAGGTGGGCCAGGGCGGTGCGCGGCGGCACCTCGCTTGCGTCCACCCCCGGCGAGATGTTGATGAAGACGGCCCCGTCGACGAGGGCGAGCAACGGTGTGATGTCACCGTCGGGGAGCTCCACCAGATCGTCGGGCACCCTGTAAGGCTACGGGCACGCCCACCCGTAGAGTGCGCCGGTGACCGCCACGACCATCCCGGACCGACGGCCCGCGTTGGGGATGGCCGCCTCGACGTCGGCGGTGGTGGTGTGGGGAGCATCGTCGGTGCTCATCAAGAACGTCGACCAGCTCAGTGGCCTCGGCGTCGCCTGCTACCGCCTCTGGATGGGGGCCATCGTCGTGACGGCGGTGTTCCTGGCCAGCGGGGGCCGGCTGACGAAGCGGCTGCTCCGGCTCTCCCTGCTCGGCGGGCTGGCCTTCGCGGCCGACCTCGTCCTGTACTTCTGCGCGGTGCAGGAGACGAGCATCGCCAACGCCACGGTGATCGGTGCGCTGCAGCCGCTGCTCGTGCTGAGCGTCGCCAGTCGGCTGTTCGGCGAGCGACCCCGGGCGACCGAGCTCGGCTGGGGGGCGGTGGCGGTGGCCGGTACGGCGCTCGTCGTCCTGGGCGGTGACGGCGGCGGCGCCAACAGCCTCCACGGAGACGTGCTGGCCATGGGCGCCGTGCTCGCGTGGACGGCCTACTTCGTGTGCTCCAAGACCGCTCGCCAGGAGCTGACCGCCTTCGAGTACCTCACCGGCATGGCCATCGTCGCGGCGGTGGCGATCCTGCCCCTGCCGCTGATCTTCGAGGGGACGCTCGAGGCCACCACAGCCCACGGGTGGCTGACGATCGGCTACATCACGCTGGTGAACGGGCTCATCGGCCACTTCCTCATGGCCTTCGCGCACGGGCACGTCACCCTCCTGACGATGTCGTTGCTCACCTTGGGCATCCCTGTGTGCGCGGCGGGGGCGGCGGCGCTCTGGATCGATGAGCCGCTCACCGGGGTGCAGGTTGGCGGGATGGGTGTTGTGCTGGCGGCCCTCGGCCTGGTGTCGCTCAGCGCGGCGCGACGCAGCCCCGACCTCGTGGCCGCCGATGTCGAGGCACTCGAGGCCGCACCGCATCCGTAGGCTGGCGGGATGGAGCTCCCCGTCATGCTGCGCGAGGCGCTGGAGCTGCAGATCCTCGAGCAGGAGCCTGAGCGGGCGGCCACCACCATCGGGCGCGCGGTGGCCGATCACGGCGCGTCGGCGGTGGCCTACGTGCTCCTCGAGGCCACCGCGCTGGCGTTGCGGCGCATGGTCGCAGAGACGGACGAGGCCCTCGACCTGGCTGAGCTGCTCACCCGCTTCGCTGTCGATGGGGCCGTGCCCGAGCACCGGCTCGAGCTCCTCACCGACATCCTCACTGCCGCCGCGGCCACCGCAGGCGGAATTCGCCCCTCGGTCGACGCGCTGCACGCGCGCCTCGGCGAGCAGGACCTCCTCTTCGGGGCGTGGCTGGGCCTGCTCACCGGGTTGCGGGTGACGTCCCTCGCCATCGAGAGCACCGAGGCCGAGATCGTGGAAGACGTCCTCCTCGCCTTCGAGCTCGAGGTCTGA
>DAIQBC010000386.1:0-1978 GCA_036781345.1 Acidimicrobiales bacterium
GCGCCCACAACCGCGGGATGGTGGAGTTCTGCGCGGTCGATGCCCGCCTGCTGCCCACCTGCTACGTGCCCCTGGCCGACTTCGACCGCTCGGCCGCGATGGCCGCCGAGGCGATCGCGATGGGGGCGGCGGCGCTGCTCGTGCCGAGCGGCTGCCCCAACGACCACTCCCCCAGCCACCTCGGGCTCGACCCCATCTGGCGCCAGGCCGAGGAGGCCGGCATCCCGATCGTGCTGCACGTCGGCGGCGGCGGACAGCTCCTGCACCCGAAGTACTTCGTGAACGGCGGGGCGTACGTGCCCGACTTCCACGGGGGCGACGAGAACTTCCGCTCGGTCGACTACATGGCCATCCCCGGACCACCCGCCCAGACGCTGGCCACCATGATCTTCGACGGTGTGCTGGAGCGGCACCCTGCCCTCAAGATCGGCGTGATCGAGCAGGGCGCCATCTGGGTGCCGGGCTGGATGCGCCAGATGGAGTCGGCCTTCGATGCCTTCGCCAAGCACGAGCAGCGCCTGCAGGACCTGTCGCTGCGGCCGAGCGAGTTCGTCCGCCGCCAGGTGCGCGCCACGCCGTACCCCACTGAGGACGTGCGCTGGATCGCCGAGCAGGCCGGGCCCGAGGTGCCGCTGTTCTCGACCGACTACCCCCACGTCGAGGGTGGCCGCCGCCCCTACGAGCGCTTCGAAGCCAGCCTCGGTGATGCCTCCGAGGAGGTCCGGCAGGCCTTCTACTGCGACAACTTCGTCGACCTCATGGGCCGAGCTCTCGACCAGCTACCGCTCGCGACGGCCAGCTGAGCGGCTCGCACACCACGGCCTCTCCGCGGGCCCGAAGATCGTCAGACGGCATCGTCGGCTCCCGGTGGGTGGTGGATGGCCCATGCCGCGGCAACCCCGCCGACGGCGCCGAAGAGATGCCCCTGCCATGACACGCCCGGACGGGGCACCAACCCCCAGAGCACCCCGCCATAGACGATGAGGGCGGCGAGCCCGCCGAGGATGTAGGTGACCTTGCGGGCGAAGACGCCTCGGGTGATCAGGTACGTGAGGTAGCCGAACACGAGGCCGCTGGCGCCGATGTGCAGCGAGCGGGCCGGACCGGTGAGCCAGGTGCCCACCCCGCTGATCACCCCGACGACGAGGGTCACCTGCACGAACCGGCGGGCGCTACCCAGGCAGATGGCGCCGCCCAGGAGCAGGAACGGGAGCGTGTTGGCGATGAGGTGGCCGAACCCGCGGTGCAGGAACGGCGAGAAGACGATGCCGTCAAGGCCGTCGACCTGGCGGGGTCGGATGCCGAAGCGGTCGAGGCGACCGTCGAGCGCGACGTCCACCACCTCCGCGCCCCACATCACGGCGAGCATCGCGAGAACCGGCACGAACGGGGTGGACGGCTGGGCGGCCTTCGGGCGCTCGACCACGTCGTCGGCCATGGGGACCATCGTGGCAGCCCGTTACCGACGGTGCTCGCTGCGCGAGGCTGTGGGCATGCTCGATCACCTCTCCATCCAGGTCGCCGACGTCGAGCGGGCGTCGGCGTTCTACGACGCCGTGCTCGCCCCGCTCGGCGGCACGCGCATGATGCAGTTCCCCGGCGTCATCGGCTACGGGGCCGGCTTCCCCTGCTTCTGGATCGGCACGGAGGAGACCCATGGCGATGTGCGCCAGGAGTGCCACATTGCCTTCACCGCTCCGAGCCGCGACGCCGTCGTCGCGTTCCGGGACGCTGCCGTGACCCAGGGCGCCGAGGTCCTCCACGAGCCGCGGGAGTGGCCGGAGTACCACCACGGCTACTTCGGCGCCTTCGTGCGCGACCCCGATGGGAACAACGTCGAAGCCGTGTGCCACACCCCGCAGCCGTAGCTGGCTACTGACCGCGTCTGGCCGCTCAGCGACCCAGCAGGGTCACGAAAGGCGCAACCCTCAGTCGTAGGTGGCCTCGACGTGCCACTGGCCGCGCTCCAGGGTGAGCA
>DAIQBC010000387.1:0-1960 GCA_036781345.1 Acidimicrobiales bacterium
CCCGACACGCCGTGGAACGCCACCCGGCTCGGCCGGCTCATCGTCGAGAAGACCGACATCCCGCCCGGCGTCGTCAACATCGTGACCTCGTCGGACCACCTCGTGGGCGAGGTGCTCTCCACGTCACCCGACGTCGACATGATCGCCTTCACGGGCTCCACGGCCACCGGTCGGCGCATCATGGCGGCCGCCGCCCCCACGCTGAAGCCGGTGTTCCTCGAGCTGGGTGGCAAGTCGATCAACCTCGTGCTCGACGACGCCGACTTCGCGTCGGCCATCCCCGCCGCCTCCGGCGTGTGCTTCCACGCCGGCCAGGGCTGCGCCATGCCCACGCGCCTGCTCGTGCCCCGCTCGCGCTACGACGAAGCGGTCGAGCTGGCGGCGGCCGGCTTCGCCGGCGTCAGCTACGGCGACCCCACCGACCCATCCAACCTGATGGGTCCGCTCATCTCCAAGAAGCAGCAGGATCGGGTGCTGGGCTACATCGAGAGCGGCCAGCAGCAGGGCGCCCGCCTGGTCGTGGGCGGCGGCGTGCCGGCTCACCTCCCGGTGGGCTACTACGTGGAGCCCACCCTCTTCGTCGACGTCGACAACTCCATGACCATCGCCCAGGAGGAGATCTTCGGACCGGTGCTCGTGATGATCGGCTACGAGGACGACGACGACGCGGTGCGCATCGCCAACGACAGCCCCTACGGCCTGTCCGGCTCCATCACCTCGGGCGACCTCGAGCGGGCCAAGGCGATCGCCCACCGCGTGCGCACCGGCACCCTCGGGCTCAACGGCGGCGTGTGGTACGGCGCCGACGCGCCCTTCGGCGGCTACAAGCAGTCGGGCATCGGCCGCCAGTGCGGCATCGAGGGCCTCGAGATCTTCACCGAGACCAAGACGGTCGGCTGGCCGGCCTGACCACCAAGGGAGACACCGTGCCCGGACCGCTCGACGGCATCCGCATCATCGAAGTGGCCAGCTGGATGTTCATCCCGTCCGGCGGCTCCGTGCTGGTCGACTGGGGCGCCGACGTCCTGAAGATCGAGCCTCCGCTCACGGGCGACCCGCAACGCGGGCTCATCACCTCCGGCCTCGTGCCAGGCGGGCCTGGCGGCGTGAACTTCATGATCGAGCAGCCCAACCGCGGCAAGCGCTCGGTGGCCATCGACATCCGCCACCCCGACGGCCACGAGGCGCTGATGAAGCTGGTGGAGACGGCCGACGTCTTCCTCACCAACTACATGCCCCCGGTGCGACGGAAGCTGAAGATCGACATCGACGACCTCCGGGCCCGCAACCCCCAGATCGTGATCGCGCGTGGGTCGGGCCAGGGACCGAAGGGACCCGACGCGGAGAAGGGGGGCTACGACGGCGCCTCGTTCTGGGCCCGGGGCGGCGTCGGCGCCACCATGCCCGACCGCGAGGGCGGCTGGCCGCCCAACCAGCCCACCCCCGCCTTCGGCGACGTGATGGGCGGGCTCACCACCGCCGGCGCCATCGCGGCGGCGCTGCTGAAGCGGGAGCGCACCGGCGAGACGAGCGTGGTCGACGTGTCGCTGCTCGCCACCGCGATGTGGCAGATCTCGCCCATGGTGATCGCGTCGAAGCTGTTCGGCTTCTCCAAGATCCCGCAGGGCGATCGCACCAAGTCGCCCAACCCGGGGGTGGGCACCTACCGCACGGCCGACGACCGGTTCATCTCGCTCATCCTCTTGCAGTCCGACAAGCACTGGGACGACTTCGTGCGCCGCCTCGGCGTGCCGGAC
Source organism: Acidimicrobiales bacterium (assembly GCA_036781345.1). Lineage (GTDB taxonomy): Bacteria > Actinomycetota > Acidimicrobiia > Acidimicrobiales > VFJN01 > VFJN01. The sequence continues at coordinate 1,758 of DAIQBC010000387.1, forward strand.
ATGGCCACCGACCCCAAGTTCTGCGACTCCGCCGCCCGGGCCCAGAACGGACCCGAGTGCATCGCCCGGCTCGACGCGGCGTTCGGGTCACAGCCGCTGTCGTACTGGAAGGAGGTGCTGGCCGACTTCGATGGCGTGTGGAGCCCGTTCCAGACCCTCGACGAGCTCTACGACGACCCGCAGGTGATCGCCAACGGCTACCT
>DAIQBC010000388.1:0-1920 GCA_036781345.1 Acidimicrobiales bacterium
TCCGCGCACGTAACCCCCACGGCGCGAGCCTGGTCGCAGCGCCCAGATGTCGCCCACCGTCCCTGTCGCCGCCGGCCACCCCGGCGCGCTCTCCGCGGGGATCACCACGCGGGCGGGACGTGAGGTCGTCCTGGTCGAGATCTCTGGGACCCACCGGCGGGGCGCCCTGTCCGAAGCCGACGGGCGCACGTTCGCCGAGGCAGCCGATCACGCCCTGCGGGCTGGGCTTCCGCTGCTGGGCCTGGTGTCGTCAAGCGGGGCCGATGTGCACGACGGGGTGGCCGCCCTCCACGGCTGGGGATCTGCCGCACGGGCCATGGCCCGGTGCTCCGGACGCGTCCCGCTCCTGCTGGCCGCCACCGGACCGGTCCTGTCCGGCCCGGCGCTCCTGCTCGGCCTGGCTGACCAGGTCGTGATGACGGAGGACGCCCACGCCTTCGTCAGCGGACCGCGGATGGTCGAGACCTTCACCGGCGAGCAGCTCGACGCCACGGCGCTGGGCGGTTCCGAGATCCACGCCGTCGGTACCGGCGTGGCCGCCCTCGTCGTGCCGGATGCCGACGCCGCCCTGGAAGCGCTGTCCCACATCCTCGCCTACCTGCCGTCGGTGATCGACGCCGAGCCGCCGCGCTGGTGGACCGACGACCCCGTCGACCGGCTCACCCCCGAGGCGGGTGCCTGCCTGCCCGCCTCCCCCACCGGCGGCTACGACGTGAGGAAGGTGGCCCGTGCCATCGTCGACGACGGTGACCTGCTCGAGCTGCGCGGGAGCTGGGCACCGAACCTCGTGACTGCCCTGGCCACCATCGGCGGCCGGCCGGTGGGCATCGTGGCCAACCAGCCGTCGTCGCTCGCGGGAACGCTCGACATCCAGGCGTCTCAGAAGGGCGCCCGCTTCGTCACCTTCTGTGACGCCTTCGGCCTCTCGCTGCTCACCCTCGTGGACACCCCCGGCTTCTACCCGGGCAAGGACCTCGAGTGGCGGGGGATGATCCGCCACGGTGCCCAGCTGGCCTTCGCCTACGCGCGGGCCACCGTGCCGCGGGTGGCCGTCGTGCTGCGGAAGGCCTACGGCGGGGCGTACATCGTCATGGACTGCCGCGCGATGGGCAGCGACCTGTACTTCGCATGGCCGTCGGCCGAGATCGCCGTGATGGGCGCCAAGGGCGCGGCCGAGGTGCTGCACCGCCACGAGTCCCCGGAGCGGCGACAGGCGCTCGAAGCGTCCTATGAGGAGCGCTTCCTCAACCCCTACGTGGCGGCTGACCGCGGGCTCGTGGACGGCGTCATCGTTCCCGCCGACACCCGGCAAGAGGTGGCCGACGCCTTCGACCTGCTCGCCACGAAGCGCGAGGCCCTCCCCCACCGCAGGCACGACAACATGCCGCTCTAGTGTCCCCGGCACCGGAGGGCACGGCCCCTGGGTACGATCGCCGACGTGGCTGAGAGCATCACGATCACCGACAACCGCACAGGTGAGTCCATCGAGATCCCGATCCAGGACGGTGGCATCGACAGCACCGACTGGCGCAAGCTGCTTCCCGGGATCTGGTTCCACGACCCGGCGCTGATGACCACCGCAGTCACCGCGAGCCGCATCACCGACCTCGATGGCGAGAAGGGGATCCTGCGCTACGGGGGGTACCCGATCGAGCAGCTGGCGGAGCACTCGACCTACCTCGAGGTGGCCTACCTCCTGCTCCACGGTGAGCTGCCCACGGCCGCCCAGTTCGAGCCCTGGCGGCACGACATCACCTACCACACGTTCATCCACGAGAACATGCGCAAGCGCTTCCTGGAGGGCTTCCACCACGACGCCCACCCGATGGGCATGCTCGTGTCCGCCATCGCCGCCCTCTCCACCTTCTACCCCGAGGCCGGCGACATCCACGATCCGGCCAACCGCTACAAGCAGATCGT
>DAIQBC010000389.1:0-1910 GCA_036781345.1 Acidimicrobiales bacterium
GGGCCGCCCGGCCGAACTCGACACCGGCCGCGTCCAGCGCCCCGCCCACCGGGACGAGCAACGAGTCGGGCACGATGATGGCCACGCTGCCGGGGTCTACGGCGGCCCGCTCCACGAGCGCCTGCTCGACGGCGGCCACCGCAATCCCCTCTGGGCCCGCGGCCACGAACCGCGGCTTCTCCCCCTCCTGCCGCACCGACGACGGAGGGGTGAGGTCGGGCGCCGCCAGGGCCAGCACCTTGGTGGCCAGCGCCATGTTGGGTCCAGGAAGCCGGTAGCCGATCGTGAGCTCGGTGCGGCGCGCCGGGCGACGGTTCGGGAGCTGCTCGAGCACCTCATCCCAGCTGGCGTGGGCCCACGCACCGGTGGACTGCGCGATGTCGCCGACCACGGTCATCGAGCCGTTGAGCGAGCGGCGCGTGAGCATCCGCAGCTGCATCGGTGACAGGTCCTGGGCCTCGTCCACCACGATGTGGCCGTAGGTGCGCACGTCCTCGTCGGGCGGCTCCCCCGGACGCTTCCGGCGCGGCTTGGGGCCGAGGAGGGATCGGGCTTCGTCCAGCAGAGGGACGTCATCGACCGACCACCTGACCCGCTCCGCGGATTCCGACCGCTCACGCACCAGCGCGGCCTGCTCGTCAGAGGAGAGCAGGCGCCCGGCGGCGAGGCCGATGAGCGCCGGCGAGCCGAAGAGGTCATGCAAGAGGTCGGCCGGGGTGAGCAGCGGCCACATGCGTTCGAGCGCCTCGCGCACCTCAGGAGCGTGCCGCAACCGCCCGCTGACCTCGTGCGCCTCCACCGGCACGCGGGCGCTGTCGGCGAGGGTGGCGAACACGCTGGCCTCCACGTGGCGGCGGCCGGCGTTGTGCAGCCGGAACCGGCGCTTGGCATCTGCGACGATGGCCTTGCTCTGGTTGGGGGTGAGGCTGAGCGTCTGCAGGCCGTAGCCCACGCGCATCGTGCGGCGCAGGGGGCGCTGACGGTCGCGCACGGCCTGGGCCAGCACCCTGGCCATCCGCAGGTCGCCCTTCACCCGCGCCGTGGCGGGCGCCTCACGGCCGTCGATGGTGAGCGGGTGGGCGCGGTCGAGGAGGTCGGCCAGCACCGCCAGCTCGACGCCGGCCTCTCCCAGGCTCGGGAGCACCTGCTCGATGTAGCCGAGGAAGAGGCGGTTGGGCCCCACCACCAGCACCCCTTGGCCCTCGAGGGGGAAGCGGTGCGTGTAGAGGAGGTAGGCGGCGCGGTGCAGCGCCACCACGGTCTTGCCCGTGCCCGGCCCACCCTGGGTCACGAGCACGCCGGGGAGCTCCGCTCGGATGACCTCGTCCTGCTCGCCCTGGATGGTGGCGACGATGTCGCTCAGGCGTCCGGTGCGGACCTCCTCCAGCGCGGCGATCAGCGTGCTCTGGCCCCGGATCTCGCGGCCATCGTCCACGACGGCCAGCTCGCCCCCCAGCAGGCCGGCCGACTCACCGAACAGCTCGTCCTCGATCGCCAGGAGCTGGCGCCCGCGGGTGGCGAAGTGGCGACGGCGCACGAGCCCCATGGGCTGGCGACCGGTGGCCCGGTAGAAGGGCTCGGCCACCGGGGCCCGCCAGTCGACCACCAACGGATCGCGCCGCTCGTCGGACACCGCCAGCCGGCCGATGTAGTAGCTGTCGCCGCCGGCGCTGCGGGTGCGATCGATCCGCCCGAACACCAAGCTGGCGTCGCCGAGCTGCAGCGAGGCGAGGCGGTGGGCGATGTTGCCCTCGATCATCTCCCGCTCCCAGCGGGCCTGCTCGGTGCCGCCCTTGCCGACCTCCACCATCGAGCGGAGCCGGGTGGCCTCCTCGCGCGACCGCTCGAGGCTCGCGTACGCGTTGTCGATGTAGGCCTGTTCGGCGGACAGGTCGGGGTGGGACGCCATC
>DAIQBC010000390.1:0-1878 GCA_036781345.1 Acidimicrobiales bacterium
GCGACAAGTCGCTCCTCGACGAGGTGGCCGCCCTCGACAAGGCCAAGGCCATCCTGGAGACGGGCACCCCGCTCTACCGCTCCGACCTCAGGGACGACGAGCGAAAGCTGCTCAAGGGCTGGTTCCTCCTCACCAACCGCCCCGTGATGGCGCTGGTCAACGTGGCCGAGGACCAGCTCGAGGACATGGAGTCGGTGGTGGCGCCGGTGAAGACCGAGCTCGGCGGCCGGGCCGAGGTGATCGGCATGTGCGTGCAGCTCGAAGCCGAGGCGGCCCTGCTCGACGCCGACGAGCGGGTCGAGATGCTCGAGGGGCTCGGCCTCGGCGAGGGCGCCCTGCCCAAGTTCCTGCACACGGCCTACAAGCTGCTCGGCCTGCGCACCTTCTTCACCACCGGCGAGAAGGAGTCGCGGGCCTGGACGTTCCGCGCCGGCTACAAGGCGCCCCAGTGCGCCGGTGTGATCCACGGCGACTTCGAGCGCGGCTTCATCCGGGCCGAGGTGATCCACTGGGACGAGCTGCTGGAGCTCGGGTCGTGGCACAAGGCCAGAGACGTCGGAAAGCTCCGCGTCGAGGGCAAGGACTACGTCGTCCAGGACGGCGACGTCATGGAGATCCGCTTCAACGTGTAGCCAGACCGGTGCCGGGTGGTGGTGCTGGCCCCACCCCGCTCCGGGTGGTGGCGCGGTTCCCTCCCGTCGACGCTTCCCGCATGGTGAGGGCGTGTGGTTGGTCACGCTCAGAGACCTGCAGTGGCGCCGCCGGCGCTTCGTGATCGCCGTGCTGGCCGCCGGCATGGCCTTCGCCCTGACGCTCGTGATGAGCGGCGTCCTACAGCACATGCGCAACGAGAGCGTGCGCACGGTCGGGATGTACCCCGCTGCGAGCTGGTTCGTCACGGAAGGGGCGACGGGTCCGTTCACCACGTCGCAGCTCATGTCGACTGATGCGCTCACCGGCTTGGGGCGCCAAGCCGGGGTAAGGGGAGCGAGTCCGTTGTTGATCGTTCGCAGCACCATCGACAAGCTCGACGTCAACATCGTGGGCTACGAGGTGGGAGGACTCACCCAGCCGCCGAAGCTCTCGCGAGGAGCGGCGGCCACCGGCCGAGGGCAGGCCATCGTCGACACCTCGCTCCACCGGCACGTGGGCCACACGCTGACGTTCGCGGGTCGCAGCTACCCCGTGGTCGGCACGACGACGAACACGACCTTCTACTTCAGCATGCCGACCGTGTTCCTCCCGATCGAAGACGTGCAGGAGCAGTTCCTCGGGGGCCAACCGCTCGCCAGCACGATCCTCGTCACAAGCGACCGGCCCGTCGCGGTGCCCCGCGGCCTCGATGTGCTGACCAGCGCTCAGGTGAAGTCAGATCTCGACCGACCGCTGGCCACGACAGCGCAGACGCTCAACATCATCAACACGCTGCTCTGGATCATGGCCACCGGGACGATCGGCGCCATCGTGTACATGACCGCCCTCGAGCGCACCCGTGACTTCGCCGTGTTCAAGGCCACCGGGAGCTCGGGCCGGTCGCTCGCCCTAGGCCTGAGCCTCGAAGCAGTGGTCCTGTCCCTCTTCGCGGCTCTGGTCGCGATGCTGCTGGCCACGGCCATCGCGCCCACCTTCCCGTTCTCCGTGGAGGTCCCCACCCGTGCATACCTCGAGCTGGTCGGTGTGGCGGCAGCCGTCGGGATCATCGCGAGCCTCGTCGGCGTTCGGCGTGTGGCCAACGTCGATCCGGCCCTGGCCTTCGGGGGCGGGTGATGGGCGTCAGCCTCCGCGATCTCACGATCGAGTACTCGAGCGGGGGCTACCTCGTGCGGCCGATCGATCATCTCGATGTCGAGATCGACGGTGGCGAGGTGGGGTTGCTGC
>DAIQBC010000391.1:0-1868 GCA_036781345.1 Acidimicrobiales bacterium
GGTGTAGCTCAGCTGGCAGAGCAGCGGCCTTTTAAGCCGACGCGCGAGAGTTCGACCCTCTCCACCCCCACTCGCATAGCGTTCGGGCCATGGATGAAGCAGACGCGCTGGCCGAGCCCGCTCCGGATCTGGCGATCCTCGAGCGGATCGAGGGCGAGCTGTTCGCGGTGGAGCGGGCGCTGGACTTGATCGACCAGGGTGTGTACGAGGGCTTCGCCGGGCTCGACGATCAGCCCTCGGGGTAGTCGCTGAGGTCGTCGCCTGTGAGGTGCATGGCGAGCAGGAACCCGTGGGCCCGCTCCTGTCTCGGGTGGCGATTGGCCAGCGCATGGAACTCGCGACTGTGGTTGGCCTCCACGAGGTGGGCCAGCTCGTGGACGATGATCGCGTCGAGCACCCAGCCGGGGAACGCCGCCACGCGGTCGCTCACCCTGATCTCGCCCGTGTGCGGGGAGCAGGAGCCCCACCGGCTGCTCTGGTTGCTGACGAAGCGGATGGACCGGGGGGTCGGCAGTCGATAGCGGCGAGCGAGCTCCGCCGCGCGCGCCGGCAGGTCAACCTCCGTGGCCACCTGCTGGCGGGCCAGCCTGGCCACCATCGCAGTCACGTACTCGGCCTCTTGTGCCTTCGTCATCCAGGGCGGCATGCGCACCACCACCCGCCCATCGACGATGCGGGCCGACACCGTCTTGCGCCGCTTGGGGGACCGGATCACCTCGACCTCCATGTCGGCCGGGGCGGGCTGCGGCTCCGGGGCGGACGGCGGCGCGGGCGGGGTGACCGCCCCGTCCCACTCGTCGGTCGACCACAGCCTCTCCATGGCGCCGACCCTACCGACAGGGGTGGGACACCCACGGGGACCTCTAGAGCTGCTGCGGCACCGTGAGCTCGTCGGGGTCGACGAGCACGACCCGCTCGCCGAGGTGCCGCACCTCACCCCCGGGACCGATCTCGATCCACCGCCCGCCGAGGTTGGCGAGCCGCTCGAACGGGGAGCCGAGCCTGGCCTCGAGGGCGTACACCACGCCGCCGTGGGTGAGCGCGATGACCTCGCCCTGAGGCGCCAGCGCGTGGATGCGGGCAAGGGCGGCGATGACGCGCTCCACCAGGATCTCGTCGGGTTCCCAGCTCGGGGGGCGGCGTCGCTCTGCGGCCGGTTGCTCCGAAGGATCCGGCGCCTGACCTCTTCTGCGGCTCGCCGGGTGCTCGGTCGACGGCGGATCCAGGTAGCCCGGCCAGGCGAGCTCGATCTCCGCCCTCGTGAGGCCGGACCACTCCCCGGCGTCGCGCTCGCGAAGGCCCGGCTCGAGCACGAGCGGGCCCACGCCGAGCTCGTTGGCGATGATGACGGCGGTCTCCGTGGCGCGCTGCAGGTCGGAGGCCACGATGGCGTCCACGACACCGAGGTTCCTGGCGGCGTGGAGTGCCTGATGGCGGCCGAGATCGGTGAGCGGCGGATCGGCCTGGCCCTGCCAGCGACCGTCCGCGTTCCACTCGGACTGCCCATGGCGGACGAGCAGCACGCGGGTCACGACGTCCGAACCTACCGAACCACAGGCCGCCCGTGGCCACCCAGGCGGGGCGACGACGGATGGGCTGGTCGCGAACGCCCTCGCTACGCTCTCGCCCGCACCCGACGACCAGAGGAGGTGGGTGGCTTGGCCGTGCTGCGGCTCTTCGCCGGTGCCCGCGATGCCGCTGGCACCGGTCGGGACGACGTCCAGGGTGCCACCGTGGCGGAGGTGCTCGGTGCCGCACGCGCCCGGTACGGCTCACCGTTCGTGGAGGTGCTCGAGCAGTGCGCCGTGTGGCGCAACGGCGAGCCCTGCGATCCGGAGGACGCCGTGGCCGACAGCGACGAGGTCGCG
>DAIQBC010000392.1:0-1865 GCA_036781345.1 Acidimicrobiales bacterium
TCGGCGAGATCGACCGCTGGGAGCGCGCCGTTGCGGGCGCCACGAGCATCCCGGCCGAGTCGGGCCTCGGCTACGTGCACATGGCACCGCTGCTCCTGCACTCCACCGCATCGACGGCCACCGCCCCCTCGTCGAGCGGCGGCGGAGGCGGCGGGGGCTCCGTGGGCGGCGGTGGCGGGGGCGGTGGCGGTGGCAGCTGGTAGCTACGTGTCGGGGCCGCCGAAGCGATCGACGAGCTCGGCCTGCTGATCGTCGGTGATCTTGGCGAACAGGACCGGGGGGAGCGCCACAGGATGCCCGGGCGGGAGGGCGGCCAGCTCGTCCACCAGGCTGTCGGCGCGGGGCCATGTCGACTCGGGAGCTCCCAGCGCGTCGAGAACGGTGGCGGCCGCCGTGGGGATCACCGGCGACGCGAGCACGGCGAGCACGCGCACCGCGTTGATCGCCGTGCGGAAGATGACTGCGGCCGCGTCGGAATCGGCCTTCACGACCTTCCACGGCTCACTCTGCTCCCAGTAGGCGTTGGCCAGCGCCCAACCCCGGCGCAGCTCGTTCGCTGACTTGCGCAGCTCCTTGGCGGCCATCAGCCCCGTGTACTCGCGCACGACGTCTGCCAGCTCAGCCACCAGCTGCTCCTCGCGGGGTCCGGGCTCGCCACCGGCCGGCACCACCGGGCCGTAGTACTTGGCCGAGAGGGTGAGACAGCGGTTCACGAGGTTGCCGAACGAGTCAGCGAGGTCCTTGTTGACGGCCACCGCGAAGCCGTCCCACGTGAAGCTGGCGTCGCTCGACTCGGGAGCGTTGGCGACCAGGTACCAGCGCCAGTAGTCCGCCGGGAAGGTGTCGAGGGCCCGGTCCATGAACACGCCGCGACCCTGACTCGTGGAGAACTTGCCGCCGTAGTAGGTGAGCCAGTTGAAGCCCTTGATCTGATGGGCACGCGTCCACGGCTCACGCGAGCCGATCAGGGTGACCGGGAACGACACCGTGTGGAACGGGACGTTGTCCTTGGCCATGAACTGCGTGTACTCGACGTCGTCCGCCTCATACCACCAGCTCCGCCAGTCGCGGCCGTCGCCGAGCGCCGCCCACTCGGCCGTGGCCCCGATGTACTCGATCGGCGCGTCGAACCACACGTAGAAGACCTTGTCCTCGAACCCCGGCCGGTCGATCACCGGCACACCCCAATCGAGGTCGCGCGTGATGCCCCGATCGCGCAGGCCCTCGGCCAGCCACTTGCGGGCGATCGACAGCGTCAGGGCCGGCCACACCTCGGCATGGGCTTCCACCCACGCCCGCACCTCGTCGACCAGCTTCGACTGCAGGAGGAACAGGTGCGTGGTCTCCCGCACCTCGAGGTCAGTGCTGCCCGACAGAGCCGAGCGGGGCTCGATGAGGTCGGTGGGGTCGAGGACACGGGTGCAGTTCTCGCACTGGTCGCCCCGGGCGCTCGTGTAGCCGCAATGGGGGCAAGTGCCCACGATGTAGCGGTCAGGGAGGAAGCGCCCGTCGACCGTCGAGTACACCTGCTTGGTGGTGCGCTCCTCGAGGTAGCCGTGTTCATCGAGCTGCTTGGCGAAGTGCTGCGTGAGCTTGCGGTTCTCCAGGGACGAGCTGCGCCCGAAGTGGTCCCAGCTCAGGCCGAAGCGCGCGCCGATATCGGCTTGCACCTCGTGCTGGATCCGGCAGAACTCGGCCACGTCGAGGCCGGCGTCCTTGGCAGCCAGCTCGGCCGGCGTACCGTGCTCGTCGGTGGCGCAGATGAACAGCACCTCCTCCCCCTCGAGACGGAGGAAGCGGGCGTAGACGTCGGCCGGCAGCATCGACCCGATCAGGTTCCCCAGGTGCTTCACGCCGTTGATGTA
>DAIQBC010000393.1:0-1837 GCA_036781345.1 Acidimicrobiales bacterium
GCCACGGACGGGTCAGAAGTTCTTCGGGAGCCCGAGCCCGCGGCGGGCGATCACGTTCTTCTGGATCTCCGACGAGCCGCCGCCGATGGTGTCGATCACGGTGTAGCGGTAGGTGCTCTCGGCCCGGCCCTCCATCGGCGCGTCGGCCGTCTTGACCCGGAGCTGGGTGCCGGGGGCGCCGAGGTCCATCGAGGCATCGGCGAGCCGACGGGAGAGCTCCGTGGCGAACAGCTTGTACTCGGAGGACTCGACGGTGGGCGGCGGGGTGCCGGGCACCTGGTCGGCCTTCATCGACTCGGCCACCACCCGCAGGCCCATGACCCTCGCCACCTCGGCCTCGGTGGCCAGCTGGCCGATGCGCTGCCGGATGATCGGGTCGTCCTTCAACGGCTGCCCGTCGCGGGTGCCGGTGCGCACGTGATCGCACAGCACGTCGAGCCGCTGCTTGATGGGCGCGAAGGTGAACATGGTGAAGCGCTCGAGGTCGAGCGCCTGCGAGATGTACTGGAAGCCCGAGTTCACCTCGCCGACGACGTACTCGTCGGGCACGAACACGTCGTCGATGAAGACCTCGTTGGTGCGCTCGTCGCCCATCGGGACGCCGCCCATCGTGTCGATCTTGTTGATCGTGATGCCGGGCTGGTCGAGCGGCACGAGCATGAGCGTGATGCCGCGGTGCTTGTTGTCGGGGTCGGTGCGCACGCCCAGCCAGTACCACTCGGCGAAGTGGGCCGACGTCGTCCAGGTCTTCTGCCCGTTGAGGATCCACCCGGTCTTGCCGTCGCGCTCGCCCCGCTCGCCCTTGAGCCGCATCGACGCGGCGTCGGAGCCGGCGTTGGGCTCGGAGTAGCCGACGGCGAACTCCACCTCGTTGCGAAGGATCTTGGGGAGGAACGTCTGCTTCAGGAAGTCGTTGCCGTGGGCGATCAGCGTCTTGCCGATGATGCCCACGCCCTTGCCGATCTGCGGCCCGCCTCGGCCAGCCAGGCGCTCGTTGAGCAGGTACTCATACACGCCCTCGCCCGCCGAGCCGCCGTGCTCCTCCGGCCAGGTCATGCCCAGCCAGCCCTTCTCGCCGAGCTTGGCCATGAACGCCCGCCGCTTGGGCGTGTCGACGATCTGGGCCATGTTCTCCCGGGTCACGTCGAACACGTCGGGGTCGTCGTTGGCGTCGAGGAAGGCCTCGACCTCCTTGATGAACGACTGCTGCTCCGGGGTGAACTCGAAGTCCATGGGTGCTCCTGGCGACGGGTCCGCGGCGGGGACACGTGAAATCTGACGGGTCGTCAGATCAGGACGTCACCCTAGTGCGCCCCCTGCGCTGTCGAGCTGTCGGCGATGGTCCTCACGGATCGCACCGGCCGGGCGGAGGCGGGCCCGGGCGTCGACGACGAAGGCGCCGTCCGGGCGGGCGATCACCGGGTTGAGATCCAGCTCGGCCAGCTCGGGGACGGCGTCGGCGAGGCGGCTGATGCGCAGCACGAGGTCCTCGAGGGCGGCGGCGTCGACGGGCTCGCTGCCGCGATGGCCGAACAGCAGGGCCGAGCTGCGTGGCGCGCGGATCAGGGCGGCGGCGTCGAGATCGGTCACCGGCACGATGCTGAAGGCCCGGTCGGCGAAGAGCTCGGTGGCGGTGCCCCCCAGCCCGAACATCACGACCGGCCCGAAGGTGGGGTCGTCGACGGCGCCGATGATCACCTCGACGCCCGGGCCGATCATCGGCTGCAGCGAGGCGCCCTGCATGGCCTCCCCCACCCGGGCCGCCATCGCGCGGTACTGCGCCTCGACGTCGGCGGGGGCCACACCCAGCACCACGCCTCCGACCTCGGTCTTGTGG
>DAIQBC010000394.1:0-1827 GCA_036781345.1 Acidimicrobiales bacterium
CCATCGACCGGACCTTGAGGTGGCCGCGGCCGGCGACGGTGTCGTCATGGATGACGTCCACCACCCGGTGGGCCCGCCGGTCCTTGCCGGTGCCGTAGGTGGTGGTGACCCGGTGGGCAACGGCGGCGCGGCCCTTGCGCAAGGTGGCCCGCTGCACATCGTGCTTGAGCCGCTTGTCCTTCAGCCACGTGGAGAAGAAGAGCGTGTGGGCCTCCACGTCACGATGGTCGAGCTCGATCCCGCAGGCGTCCATCCCGTACAGAGCCGCCCAGTGGAGGGTCGTGCCCCGCCCACAGGCGGGGTCGAGGAGCCGTAGGCGCTCCCCCGCCAGCACGCGCTCGAAGGCATCCCCGCTGGCCGCGAGGGCGACGTTGACGAGGAGGTGGGTGAAGGCCTCGTTCGTCTTGCCCGGGTACCGCTGGATGGTGACGAGGTCGTCATCGAGCACCTGCCGGGGCGTGACGGGGATCGGAGCGAACCGACCGTCGGCCCCCACCTCGAACAGCGCGTGCAGCGACGCGAGATTGGAGAGCACCGCGATCCGGACGGCGTCGAGGGGCCTGATGGTGTCCACCATGAGGTAGTCGACCCCGCCGATGGTGGCCGGCTCCTGCTGGGTGACCACCCCGTGGAGCGGCCCGAGGTCGAACGCACGGAGCTCGGCCTGGGTCAGCGACAGGGCCGAGGTGCCGTACACGCGGTTGGCGTTGGCCCGCAGCAGCAGTGCGTACCTGGGCATGGCCGCCACACTGTCAGACGGCGTGGTTCGCGAGGACGCTCAGGCTCCCTGGGACTGCTGCTGCGCCGCCTGGACCCAGATCGGATCGGCCACCGGGACAGGGCGGGAGCTGGGACGTCCGATGAGCCACCCCTGAGCGAAGTCGATGTCCATGCTGCGGAGGATCTCGAGCGTTCCCTCATCTTCGACCCCTTCCGCCACGGTGCGCCGCCCCAACAGGTGGATGAGGTCGTTCATCGAACGCACCAGTCCCTCGGTCATCGAGTCGCGTGCCATGCCATGGATGAAGCTGCCGTCGATCTTCACCGTCTCGGTGTCGACATCACGCAAGTACGCGTACGAGGAGAAGCCGGACCCGAAGTCGTCGAGTGCGAATCGGCAGCCCAGGCGACGCAGGGCACTGATGAAGGCGACCGCGGTGTGCACGTCGTGCAGCGCAGCGGTCTCGGTCACCTCGAACTCGAGCTGCGAGGGGTCGATGCCGGATCGAGCGATGCCCTCGCCGATCGCAGCAAGGACCGCCGGCTCGCTGAGCGCGGCCGCCGACAGGTTGACCGCGAGGCGCACCCGATTGCCCTGCCTGGCCTCTCGGCGCAGGTGCTCGATCGACTGCCGCACGACCCAAAGGTCGATGTCGATGACGAGACCGAACCGCTCCGCCGCCGGGATGAACTCACTCGCACCCACCAGCGAGCCGTCTCGGTTCACCAACCGCACGAGCACCTCGTTGTAGTCCACGAGGCCCGACCGAAGATCGACCACCGGCTGGAACTGGAGGGCCAGCCCGTCCTCGGCCAGCGCCGTCCGCACCCGGCTGGCCCAGTAGGCGTCGGAGGTCATCCGGTCGATCTCCTTGCCCTCGGCCGAGTACCTGGTGCTCCGGTCACCGCCCCGGGACTTGGCGGTGAAGCGCGCCGCCGAGGCGCGGCGGACGAGCTCCCAGACGTGCAGCGAGCCGTCGATCACGACGTAGCCGATGCTGGCGGTGACGAACAGGCGCGCCTCGAGGCCCGGCACCGACACGGCGCTCACCGCCGCACGCAGCCTCGCCGCAACGTTGTGGGCCTCAGCCGGAGCGACCCCGTGAC
>DAIQBC010000395.1:0-1740 GCA_036781345.1 Acidimicrobiales bacterium
CTGACCTAGACCGGTGCTGCTCAGCGGGCGGGACCGCTGAGCAACACGAGTCGTTGGTGTGGGGTCGCGCTAGCGAGCGCGGCGTCTGTTGCCGCCGGCGGGGCGGCCCGGACGGGCAGCTCCAGCACCAGCGGGTCGTCGGCCGGGCTTGGCGCCGGGGCGACCAGAGCGGGCCGGGGCTCCGGCACGCTCCTGTCCGTTGCGGCCCGTGGCGGCCGCAGGCTTGCCCTGGCCGGCGGGAGCCGGCTTGGGACGAGGGGTCCACTCGGTGTCCGCCACCCCACGAGGGCTCTCGCCCTTGCGGTGGCCGGCACCTTGCCCGCGGCGCGGACGCGCGGGACGGACCGGACGATCGGCGGCCCGAGCCCGTTCCCGGCGGCTCACGCCGTCGAGGCCGTCGCCGCGGTCGATCGGCTTCGGCGGCGCCGAGGCGAGGATGGAACCCGCCGTGGCGACGGACGCCACCTCGATCGGCTCCCGACGACGCAGCTCCCGCTGCATCTTGCGCACGTCCTTCTCCTTCTCGGGGGAGACGAGCGTGATCACCAGACCGGCGTCACCGGCTCGGCCGGTGCGGCCCGAACGGTGGACGTAGTCCTTGTCGGTGGCCGGAGGGTCGAACTGCAGCACGCAGGCCACGCCGTCGACGTGGATGCCGCGGGCAGCCACGTCGGTGGCGACCAGCACGTGCACGTCACCGCGCCCGAACGCGGCCAGGGCCCGCTCGCGCTGGCTCTGGCTGCGATCGCCGTGGATGGCCTCGGCGCGGACGCCGGCCTTGTTGAGCTGCTTCGACAGCCGCTCGGCGCCGTGCCGGGTGCGGCTGAACACGATGGCCGGCCACGACCGCTCCACGATGGCGGTGGCCACGAGGATCTTGTCGGCCTGCGAGACGCCCCAGAAGCGGTGGGTGACCTCACCCTGCTCCTCGATCGACACCGCTTCGTGGTGCACCGGGTTGGTCTGGTAGTTGCGCACCAGCACGTCGACGTCGCCGTCGAGCGTGGCCGAGAAGAGCATGGTCTGCCGCTTCTTGTTGGTGAGGTCGAGCAGCCGCCGGACCTCGGGCAGGAAGCCCATGTCGGCCATGCGGTCGGCCTCGTCGATCACGACGATGCTCACCGCGTCGAGGCGCAGCGAGCCGCGCTCGAGGAGGTCCTTCAGGCGGCCGGGGGTGGCCACCACCACCTCGACGCCCTTGCCGAGCGCCTTCATCTGGCGCTCCATGCCGGCGCCGCCGTAGATGGCGAGCACCTCGGTCTTGGTGCCCCAGCACAGGGCCTGCAGCTGCTCCTGCACCTGTGAGGCCAGCTCACGGGTGGGGACGAGCACGAGGGCGGTGGGGCGACGGGGCACGGCCTTGTCGACCCTGGCCAGCAGCGGGAGCCCGAAGGCAATGGTCTTGCCGGAGCCCGTGGGGGCCTTCCCGCAGACGTCGCGGCCCGCCAGGGCATCGGGGAGGGTGGCGCACTGCACGGGGAACGGTTCGGCGAGGCCGAGCTCGTCGAGACGGGCACAGAGGTTGGCGGGCACGCCGAGCTCGGCGAAGGTGGGGGGCATTCGGGGGGTCTCCTGCATCGAGGGGGCAGCCACGCGCGCACACACTCGATCTGATGGATCGGCCGGTTTGCCGATCTCGTGTCGAGTGCAGCGATTCGTCCGCTGCTCCTGGGTGGCAGTCTCAAGCCACAGCTCGACACGGCCCGCCAGCGGCTGCTGGCGCCCGATCACCGTACCGGA
>DAIQBC010000396.1:0-1719 GCA_036781345.1 Acidimicrobiales bacterium
GGCTACGGCCGCTCAGGCGCGCCAGTCTCCCTCGAGGGCGACGAGCTCGGCCGGCTGTGCCAGGCGCTCGGCCAGCGCCCGGGTGACGGGATGGGCGTCGCGCTGGGGAACGACGAGGAGCAGGCGGGCATCCGGGGCCAGCGCCAGCCGTGCATCCGCCGCCGCCGGGACGAGGTCGAGGTGGATCCCGACCGAGCAGGCGACGACGACATCGGCCCCGTCGCCATCGACGCCGAGGGCAACGGCGATGGCCGGATCACGCAGGTTGGGGCGCGGCACGGCCGCGGGCGCGGCGTGCAGCTCGGTGAGGCCGATCCGCACGGGATCGGCGATGAGCCGGGCTCGCAACCAGCGCTCGGGGGCCAGCTGGTTGAGCGGGTGCGGCTCGGCCCCCACCCGCCGCTGAGCGCGCACGATCTCGATGACCCGAGCCAGCTGCACTGCCGGGGGCAGGTTGCCGTGGAGCATGGCGGTGAGCTCGCGGTCCGCGTGGCCCACGCCCACCTCGAGCACCGGCTCATCGATGGGCGTGCCCGCGGTGGTCATGCCGTGGACGATGCGAGCCACCTCGAGGCCCAGCACCTCGCCTCGGACGATGCCCTCCTCCACCACCACCTCGACGTCAGCGTCCACCAGCAGCTCGCCCAGGGTGGCCGCTGGCGCAGGGGTAGCGGCGACCGACGGTGGCGAGGGCTCAGCGCGCACCAGCGTGGCGCCCTCGATCATCCACACGGCGGGTGGATTCGAGAACAGCGCCGCCCTTCGAGCCACCACCCCCGCGTCAGCCTCCACCAACAGGTTGAGCTCCCCGAGGCTGCGCCGGTCGGCCCACACCAGCACCGGCCCGAGGGCGGCCAGCGGTGAGGTGTCGAGCAGCAGCCAACCCGTGTCGCCGGCCACGAGCGCGGCCCCGCCGGGGAAGTCGGCTCGCTCCGCTGTGGGTTCGGCCCACCGGCCGCGGACGAGCGCGCCCAGCTTGGCGGCGAGGAGGGCCGAGCGTCGCGCTGGGTCCATCCCCGTCACGCCGCCACGGTCAGGAGGGCTCGGCGGCCTTCCGTCGCTTGCCGTAGCGGCGCTCGAAGCGGTCGATGCGGCCGCCTGTGTCCACCAGCTTCTGCTTGCCCGTGTAGAAGGGGTGGCACTGGCTGCACAGCTCCGAGGTGAGGGTGGCCTTGGTGGACCGGGTCTCGAAGGTGTTGCCACAGGAGCACTTCACGGTGGCGACCACGTAGTCGGGGTGGATGTCGGCGCGCATGGCGATCTCCGTACTTCTGCAAGGGGCTCGGTGAGGCTACCGGGACGGCACCCGGACCGCTACCTGGCTCAGCCAGCCGCCTTGCCGATCTCGGCCAGGAACTCCGCGTTGGTCTTGAAGGTCTTCATGCGGTCCGTGAGCAGCTCGAGGCCGGCGCCGCCGGCGCCATCGTGGGCCATGCCCGACAGGACCCGGCGCAGCTTCCACACCTGCTGGAGCTGCGTGCCGAGGAAGAGAAGCTCCTCGTGGCGGGTGGACGAGGCGTCGACGTCGATGGCGGGGTAGATCCGCCGCTCCGCCAGGCGACGGTCGAGGCGGAGCTCCATGTTCCCGGTGCCCTTGAACTCCTCGAAGATCACCTCGTCCATGCGGCTCCCCGTCTCCACGAGGGCGGTGGCGAGGATGGTGAGGCTGCCTCCCTCCTCCACGTTGCGGGCGGCGCCGAAGAACTTCTTGGGTGGGTA
>DAIQBC010000397.1:0-1711 GCA_036781345.1 Acidimicrobiales bacterium
AGCTGGGCCTTGACGTAGTCCCGGTTCATGTAGGCGATGAAGTCGATGGAGATCTCCTTCGGGCACGCCTCCTGGCACTCGCCATGGTTGGTGCAAGACCCGAAGAAGGTCTCCATCGTGTCGACCATGGCCTGCGTGCGCTGGTAGCGCTCCGCCTGGCCCTGCGGGAGCAGGTTGAGGTGGTTGAGCTTGGCCGACGTGAAGAGCTGGGCGGCGCTGTTCGGGCAGGCGGCCACGCAGGCGCCGCAGCCGATGCAGGCCGCCGCATCCATGGCGGCGTCGGCCACCTCTTTGGGGATCGGCGTGAGGTTGGCGTCGGGCGCCGCGCCGGTGGGGGCGGTGATGTAGCCGCCCGCCTCCACGATCCGATCGAAGGCGGAGCGGTCGACGATGAGGTCCTTGAGCACGGGGAAGGCCCGGGCCCGCCACGGCTCGATGTAGATGTCGTCGCCGTCGGCGAACTTGCGCATGTGGAGCTGGCAGGTGGCCGTGCCCTTCTGGGGGCCGTGGGCCTGGCCGTTGATCATCATCCCGCACGACCCGCAGATGCCTTCGCGGCAGTCGTGCTCGAAGGCGATCGGCTCGCGACCCTCCGCGTTGAGGCGCTCGTTCACGATGTCGAGCATCTCGAGGAACGACATCTCCTCGGAGATGTCGTGGGCCTCGTAGGTCTCCATGGCGCCGGTGGCTGCGGGGCCGGCCTGGCGCCAGACGTGGAGCTTCACGTGCATCGGATCGGTGCCTCTACTTGTAGGAGCGCTGGGTCAGGTGGACGTTTTCGAACGTGAGCGGCTCTTTGTGCAGCGTGGGCTTGGTGCCCTCGCCGCGCCACTCCCAGGCCGCGACGTGGGCGAACTTGACGTCGTCGCGCAGGGCCTCGCCCTCGGGGGTCTGCGACTCCTCCCGGAAGTGCCCGCCACAGGACTCCTTGCGGGCGAGCGCGTCGCGCACCATGAGCTCGCCGAGCTCGAAGAAGTCGGCCACCCGCCCGGCCCGCTCGAGGCTCTGGTTCATGGGGCCGTCTCCGAGCACCCGGACGTCCTTCCAGAACTCCTCGCGCAGGGCGGGGATCTCCGACAGGGCCTTCTCGAGCCCGACCTTGCTGCGAGCCATGCCGCAGTAGTCCCACATGATCTTGCCGAGCTCGCGGTGGTAGTGGTCGACGGACTTCGTGCCGCCGATCGACAGGAACCGCTTCACCCGATCGTCGACCGACTGCTGCGCCTCGGCGAACACCGGGTCGTCGACCGGAACGGGCGTGGTGCCGAGCAGGTCGGCCAGGTAGTTGGCCAGCGTGTAGCTGATGACGAAGTAGCCGTCGGCCAGGCCCTGCATGAGAGCCGAGGCGCCGAGCCGGTTGGCCCCGTGGTCGGAGAAGTTGGCCTCGCCGAGCACGAACAGCCCGGGCACGTTGGACATGAGGTGGTAGTCGACCCAGAGGCCCCCCATCGTGTAGTGGACGGCGGGGTAGATGCGCATCGGGACCTTCATCGGGTCCTCGTCGGTGATGCGCTGGTACATGTCGAAGAGGTTGCTGTAGCGCTCGTAGACGGTGGACCCGCCGATGCGGCTGATGGCATCGGCGAAGTCGAGGTACACGCCGTTCTTGAGCGGCCCGACGCCCTTGCCCTCGTCGACCATGGTCTTGGCGTTGCGGCTGGCCACGTCGCGCGGCACGAGGTTGCCGAAGCTCGGGTACTTGCGCTCGAGG
>DAIQBC010000398.1:0-1703 GCA_036781345.1 Acidimicrobiales bacterium
CAGCCGGGCGCGGAGCCTCACGCGGGCCGGGACGGCATCGAGGGTGGTGTGGGTGCGCTCGTTCTGGGCCGTGGTCCAGGCCCGCACCTCGTCGGAGGAACCGTCCTCCAGCCAGCGGTAGGGGTCGGCCACCTCGATGCCGCCCAGGATCTCGACGATGTCGTCGACCCGCGTGGGCGGCGGCGGCGGGACCTCAGCCAGCGCTGTCGGTGCTAGTTGCGGCCGCGGTTCGGCTTCTGGCCGTGGTTGGCCTTCTTCTTCCGAGCCCGGAGGGTGGCCTTCTTGGTGCGCTTCGACATAAGAGGGAAGAGGCTACCGCGCCGTGCCTGGCGTCCTCTAGTCCGGTCCGGCTCTCACTCCATCTCCTCCGGTCGGAGCGCCCGCAGGATGCAGAACTCGTTGCCGTCGGGGTCCGCCAGCACCACCCACGACACGTCGTCGCCCTGCCCGATGTCGACGCGGGTGGCCCCTAGCGCCTCAGCGCGCGCCACCTCGGCCGCTTGGTCATCCGGGCGCAGGTCGAGGTGGAGGCGGTCCTTCACCGCCTTCGGCTCCGGGACCCTGACGAAGAGGATGTCGGCGGCCACACCATCTTCAGGGCTCCCCGCCGGGGGCTCCAGCACCACCTCGTCGGCGTCCTCGAAGGTGATGCGCCACCCGAGTAGCTCCGCCCACCAGTGGGCGATCGGCCCGGGCGCGGTGCTGTCGAAGCTCATGGCCTGCACGCGAAGTCCCATGGGCCGGTTCTAGCCCGAGGGCGCAATGCCTGCTCGATCTGGCAGGGCCCGTGACTAGCGTCCGCGCCGATGAGCGCCGGGTGGGAAGACCTCGATCTGCAGCCGGCGGGCGACACCCGCTTCACCACGTCGATCTCCGACACGTGGATGCTCGCCGTCGTCCCCCAGGGTGGGGTGGTGGCGGCCATCGCCGCCCGTGCCATGGAGCGGGTGCTCGGCCAGCCCGAGCAGCGCCTGCGGACGATGACGGCGATGTTCGCCGGCCAGGTGGCGGGCGGGCCGGTGGAAGTCGACGTCCAGGTGCTCCGGCGCGGACGCTCGATGTCGCAGCTCACGGCCACCGTTCGCAGCATCGGCGCCGAGGCCGGGCTCACCGCCATCGCCGCCTTCGGGGCTACCCGTCCCGGGTTCGACTTCACCGAGCTCACCTTCCCCGACGTGCCGGGCCCCGACGCCGTGCGCGGCTTCCGCGACCCGCTGCCCGAGGGCGTCGACTTCGAGTGGGACCGCGGGCCGATGCCCTTCTGGGAGGAGGTCATCGAGAGCCGACCGGTGATCGGCCGCGCGCCATGGGAGCCCTTCGAGGACGGACCCGCCGAGGCGGCCTTCTGGTATCGGCTCGACCACCCGCCGCTGGCGGCCGACGGCTCGCTCGATCCGGTGGGCCCGATCGTGCTCTGCGACACGATGCCCAGCTCGGTCGGCCAGAAGCTCGGCCCCGACGCCGGCCCGTGGTTCGCCCCGAGCGTCGACTACACGCTCCACCTCTTCCGTCCCGCCCAGCCCGGGTGGCTCCTCGCCCACCACAAGGCCCGCCACGCCGGCGACGGCTACGCCAGCGTCGACCTCGCCCTCTGGGACCCGTCACCCGCCACCGGCCCCGCCCTCGTGGCCTACGGCACCCAGGTCATGCTCTTCAGCTTCCCCCGGTAGGGGCCGTGGCCTTCAGCGCCGGTCGGATGCCCG
>DAIQBC010000399.1:0-1660 GCA_036781345.1 Acidimicrobiales bacterium
CCTCGTTGGCCAGGTAGAAGCGCCGCTCGGTCTCCACGACGTACCGGAACATCGGCGCGACGTCCTTGTACTCCTTGTAGAGCTGGAGCTCGATCTCCGCTTCATACTGCTCGAGGTCCTCGGTCGACATGACCGGAGGCTACCTGGGCGCTGTGACGGCGCGGCCGACGCCCAGCCGGCCCTCAGCGCTCGCGCTTCTCCTTGATCTTGGCGGCCTTACCCACGCGGTCCCGGAGGTAGTAGAGCTTGGCCCGGCGCACATCGCCGCGGGTGACGACCTCGATCTTGGCGACCGTGGGGGCGTGCACAGGGAACGTGCGCTCCACGCCGACGCCGTAGGACACCTTGCGCACGGTGAAGGTCTCCCGGAGGCCAGCGCCCTGACGGGCGATCACAGCGCCCTGGAACAGCTGGATGCGCTCCTTGGCGCCCTCCACCACCCGCACGTGCACCTTCAGGGTGTCGCCCGGAGCGAAGTCCGGGATGTCCGTGCGCAGGCTGGACTGGTCGACGAGATCGGTGGGCTGCATGGCAGTGGCTCCGTGGGCGCGCTGCGAGCGCAGCGGCGGTTGCGTGGGACAGATGAGAGTAGGCGCCAGGCACCTCAGAGGTCGAACTCGGCCAAGAGGCGCTCGTCGTCCGCGCTGAGGCCACCGCGAGCCGCGAGCAGATCGGGGCGGAGGGCCCGCGTGCGCGCGAGTGCCTGCGCGCGGCGCCAGCGAGCCACCTTGGCGTGGTCGCCCGAGCGCAGCACCTCGGGCACGCTCCACCCTCGCAGCTCGGCGGGACGGGTGTAGTGGGGGTACTCGAGCAGACCGTCGCTGAAGCTCTCGTCGTCCGCCGACGTGTCGTTGCCCATCACCCCCGGAACGAGGCGCCCGACCGCCTCCAGCACCACCATGGCCGCCACCTCTCCACCACCGAGGACGTAGTCGCCGATCGACAGCTCGCCGTCGACGAGGTGAGCGCGGACCCGCTCGTCGACGCCCTCGTAGCGACCACATAGGAGGCTGAAGCCGTCGAGGGCCGCCAGCTCGCGTGCGTAGGCCTGGTCCAACCGGCGGCCGGCCGGGCCGAGGTAGAGCAACGGACGGGGCGGCTGCACCGCCTCCACCGCCGCGAAGACCGGCTCAGCCATCAGCACCATCCCGGCGCCTCCGCCGAAGGGTGCGTCGTCCACGGTCCGGTGGGGGTCGGTGGCATGGTCGCGCAGGTCGTGCACCCGAACGTCGAGCGCACCGCGGTCCTGGGCCTTGCCGAGCAGGCTTTGCGCCGCGAACCCGGTGACCATGGGCGGGAAGAGGGTGAAGATGTCGATGCGCATCAGAGGTCGAAAAGGCCCTCCGGCGGGTCGATGACGATCTGCTCACCGTCGTGGGCAGTGATGAACACCACGGGCACCAGCGCGCCAGAGTCGAGCACCAGCAGATCGGAGGCGGGGTTGGCCTCTAACTCGGTGATCACGCCCACCCGTGTGCCGTCGACCAGCTCGACGCGGCGACCGACGAGCTCGTGCACCCAGAGCACGTCCTCGCCCTCGTCGTCGACCGCCTCGGCCTGCAGGAGGACACCCCGCCAGATCTCAGCCACATCGCGGTCGGCGATCCCCTCGAAGTGCACGATCCAGCGGTCTTGGTGGCGCGACGACGACACCACGGTG
>DAIQBC010000400.1:0-1652 GCA_036781345.1 Acidimicrobiales bacterium
CGCCGCCGGTGGTCATGCCACCGTCGGCGATCACGTGCACGTACACGCCGGTCTCATCGAGGTGCCGCATGCGAGCCGCCCGGGCGTCGGCGATGGCGGTGGCCATCGGGATCCCGACGCCGAGCACACCACGGGTGGTGCTCGCCGCCCCCGATCCCGCCCCCACCAGCACCCCAGCCGCGCCGGTGCGCATGAGGTGGAGCGCGGCCTGGTAGGAGGTGCAGCCGCCGACGATCACCGGGATCTCGTAGTGGCGAATGAAGTCCTTCAGGTTGAGCGGCTCGCCCCGACGGGCGACGTGCTCTGCCGAGACGACCGTGCCCTGGATCACGAGCAGATCGGGCTGCGCCCGCAGGATGTTGGGGGCCAGCCCCAGCGTGCGATGGGGCGTGCACGCCACCGCGACGGTGTGCCCGGATGCCTTGAGCTCGCCGATGCGTTGCTCCACGAGGTCGGGCTGCACGGGTTCGGCGTAGATCTCCTGCATCCGGCGGGTGGCCTTGTCGGCCGCCAGCGCGGCGATCTCCTCGAGGACTGGTTCCGGGTCGGCGTAGCGCGTCCAGAGGCCTTCGAGGTGCAGCACGCCGAGACCCCCAAGACGGCCCAGCTCCGCCGCCACGGACGGCGACACCACGCTGTCGGACGGTGATGCCACCACCGGGAGCTCGAACCGGAAGGCGTCGATCTCCCAGGCGATGTCAACCTCTTCAGGGTCGCGGGTGCGTCGACTGGGCACGATCGCGATGTCATCGAAGCCGTACGCGCGGCGTGCGGACTTGCCGATGCCGATCTCTACGTCAGCCATGGCAGCGGACCCTCCGTCCCGTTTGGGGAAGGGGTCAGCGTAGCCCGCGGGCCCGACCGCCCCCGGCCGCTACGATCCGCTCGTCAGAGCAGCTTCGAGGGGGCAAGCATGGCAACGGTGGTGGTGTGTGATGCCGATGCGGCCGTTCGCTCCGCCGTCTCTGCGGCCTGTTCCGAGGCTGGCTTGGAGGTGGTGGCCGAGACCGACGCCGGTCCCGACGCCGCGGAGCTCGTCCGACGCTTCGGGGTCGACCTCCTCGTACTAGACCTCTCGCTCGCCGACGGAGCCGGGGAACGAACCCTCACCGGGCTGAAGCGGGATGGCTCACCGGTCAAGGTGGTGTTCTTCACCGCCTACGCCCCGGATCCCGCCCACCTGCGTCGGCTCGGGGCGCGGGAGGTGGTGGACAACCGTGACTTCGCGCGGCTCGGGCACGTGCTCACCCACCTCAGGGACGTGATCGAGCGGGCCGGACACACCACCGAGCGCCGCGTGGTCAGCCGCGAGCTCCAAGCGCGGCCCACCACCTGGCAGTCACCGGCCGGCGTGGCCGCCCACCGCGACCTCGCGCGGTCGCTGCTCACCTTGGAGATCGGCGACGCCATCCTCGCGCTCATGGTGATCGGTCTCGGGACGCTCGAAGCCGAGGTCGGCCCGCTGTTGGTGGCTGACTGTCGCTTGGCCGCCGCCGGCGCGCTCCGCGATGAGCTACGGGTGCAGGACCTGCTGCACGAGGCCCCCGATGTCGGCGGGTTCGTCGCTCTGCTTCGCGGCGGCGACGAACGCGCGGCTGGCGCGGTGTGGTCCCGGCTCACTGCAGAGGTACGGGCACAGGGTCTGCCCGGGG
>DAIQBC010000401.1:0-1647 GCA_036781345.1 Acidimicrobiales bacterium
TGCTCAGCGAGCAGGAGCTCCACGGCTACGAGCTCAAGAAGCGGCTCGGTGAGCTGCTCTCCAGCCGTGCGCCCGTGAGCTTCGGGTCCCTCTACCCTGCCCTCGCCCGGCTGGAGGCCCACGGGGCCGTCAAGGCCGTGGAGCAGCGCACCGCGGTGCCCAGCACCCCGATGACCGGCTCGCTGGCCGGGGAGCTCGCCGCCTTCAAGGCCCGGGTGCGCGAGAGCGGCCTCGTCAAGGGCTCGGGCCGCGGCAAGAAGGTGTACGGCATCACCGACATCGGTCGAGAGCGCCTCGTCGAGCTGCTGTCAGACCCGGACGTCTCCGACGACCGTGCCTTCACGCTGCGGGTCGCCTTCGCCCGCCACCTCGAGCCCGGCGTCCGCCTCGAGGTCTTCGAGCGCCGACGCACCGAGCTCCTCGGCCGCCGCGACGACCTGCGCCGCCGTGGCACCGGCCGCCGGGCCGACGCGTACCTCGGCGCCCTGCTCGAGCGCGACGCCGACCACCTCGCCAACGACCTCGCCTGGCTCGATCGCCTGATCGAGACCGAGCGCAACCGATCCAAGCCATCCATGGAGGAACTCACATGACCGGAATCCGGCTCGCCATCGCCGGCATGGGCAACTGCGCCAGCTCGCTCGTCCAGGGGCTCAGCTACTACCAGCACGCCGACCCGGCCGACCGGGTTCCCGGTCTCATGCACGTGGTCCTCGGCGGCTACCACATCCGCGACATCGAGCTGGTGGCCGCCTTCGACGTCGACGCCGAGAAGGTCGGCCTCGACGCCTCCAAGGCGCTGTTCGCCGAGATCAACAACACGATCAAGTTCGCCGACGTCCCCCACCTCGGGGTGGAGGTCCAGCGCGGGCCGACCTTCGACGGCTTCGGCGAGTTCTACCGCCAGGTGGCCGAGGAGAGCCCGGCCGAGCCGGTCGACGTGGCCCAGGTTCTGCGGGACACCAAGACCGACGTGCTCGTGTCCTACCTCCCGGTCGGCTCCGAGGAGGCCCAGCGCTACTACGCCCAAGCCTGCCTGGATGCCGGTGTTGCCTTCGTGAACGCCATCCCCGTGTTCATCGCGTCCGATCCCGTGTGGGCGGAGAAGTTCCGGGCCGCCGGCCTGCCCATCGTCGGCGACGACATCAAGAGCCAGGTCGGCGCCACCATCGTGCACCGCACCCTGGCCCGCCTCTTCGAGGACCGAGGCACCACGATCGACCACACGTACCAGCTGAACTTCGGCGGGAACATGGACTTCATGAACATGCTGGAGCGCAAGCGCCTCAAGTCCAAGAAGATCTCCAAGACTCAGTCGGTCACCAGCCAGATCGACCAGGGCATCTCCGACCGCGACGTGCACATCGGCCCGTCCGACCACGTGCCGTGGCTCGAGGACCGCAAGTGGGCGCTCATCCGGCTGGAGGGCCGCAACTTCGGCGACGTGCCCCTCACCGTGGAGCTCAAGCTCGAGGTGCACGACTCCCCCAACTCCGCCGGCGTGATCATCGACGCCGTGCGCTGCGCCAAGGTCGGCCTCGACCGGGGCATGGGCGGGCCGCTGGAGGGCCCGAGCGCCTACTTCATGAAGAGCCCGCTCGTGCAGCACCGCGACGAGGAGGCCCACCGCATGGTCGAGGCCTACGC
>DAIQBC010000402.1:0-1645 GCA_036781345.1 Acidimicrobiales bacterium
CCGACGGTCTGGCCGCCTTCAAGGTGCCCACCTTCGTCGAGCTCACCACCGACAACCTCCCCCGCAATGCCAGCGGCAAGCTCCTCAAGAACGTGCTGCGGGGCGAGGGTGACGTCAGCTTCGCGGAGACGATGTAGCCGTGCCCGACGCGCTGGCCGCCGTCGACCCGCGCTACGCGGCGCTCTATGACCGTGCTTGCGAGGTCCTGGGCTCCGACATCCGGGTGGGCTCCATCTCCATTGCCGGTTCGGTCGGGGCCGGCACCGCCGATGCGTGGAGCGACCTCGATCTGCAGATCGTGGCGACCGAGGGCGGCTACGACAGCCTCGTGGCGGAGTGGCCCGCGTGGCTCAGCCAGATCACGCCCACGGTGTTCGCACGCACGCCCATTGCCCCGTTCGTGGTCAACGCCATCACCGCGGAGGGGCTCACGCTCGATCTCGTGATCTTCAAGGGCGAGGTCATCGAGTTCCTCCCACCCGCTGGGTACGCGGTCGGGATGCTCTCCGGCGTGCGCTTCGACCATGTCGAACAGGCCCTCGAGTATGCAGTGGCCGAGCAGCTGCGCGGCCTGGCCGGCCCCTTCATCAGCCTCGTGCAGCGCGGGGAGCACCTGCGCCACCTCGCGGGTGTCCCCCACCTCCTAGGCCTTCTCACCACCGTGTTCCTCGCGGAGCTCGACGCGCCGCCGCCCGGGAAGCTCTGGAACGCCACCTACGCACCGGAGCAGCTCGCCGCGGTGGCGGCGCTGCCTCCAGTCAGTGCGACCCGCGCCGGGGTGGTCGACTTCGGTCTCGCCACGAGCCGCCTGCTGGTCAGCCGCGCCCGTCCCCTGTTCGACCGCTACAGCCTCGATTGGCCCGGGCCCCTGGCCCGAGTGGCAGCCGACCGCCTCCGGGTGTGCCTCGGGATCGAGACCGGCGGCTGGCTCCACTGAGCGGCGAGCAGCGCCACCGCCCGACGGTGCGCCTCAGCCGCCGCTGGCGTCCTGGACGCGCTGCTTGCCGGCGGAGATCCACGGCATCATCGCCCGGAGGGTCTCGCCGACCTGCTCGATCTGGTGCTCCTTGCCCTTCGCCTGGAGCGCCTTGTAGTTGGCTCGACCCGACTCGGCCTCGGCCACCCACTCGGCGGCGAAGCGGCCGTCCTGGATCTCGTCGAGCACCTTGCGCATCTCGGCCTTCACGGCGGCGGTGATGATGCGCGGGCCGCGGGTGAGGTCGCCGTACTCGGCGGTGTCGGAGATCGAGTAGCGCATGCCGGCGATCCCCTGCTCGTACATGAGGTCGACGATGAGCTTCAGCTCGTGCAGGCACTCGAAGTAGGCCGACTCGGGCTGGTAGCCCGCCTCGACGAGGGTCTCGAAGCCGGCCTGCACCAGCGCGGTGAGCCCGCCGCACAGGACGACCTGCTCGCCGAAGAGGTCGGTCTCGGTCTCCTCCTTGAAGGTGGTCTCGAGCACGCCGGCGCGGGCGCCGCCGATGGCCGCCGCGTACGACAGGGCCAGGTCGCGCGCCTTGCCCGAGGCGTCCTGGGCCACCGCGATGAGGCACGGCACGCCGCCCCCTTCGGTGTAGGTCCGGCGGACGAGGTGGCCGGGGCCCTTGGGGGCCACGAGGGCGACGTCGATGTCGGCCTGGGGCAC
>DAIQBC010000403.1:0-1639 GCA_036781345.1 Acidimicrobiales bacterium
TCACCTTCCCCGAGGCCACCCTCGGGGCCGACATAGCGGTGCCCACCCTCGATGGCAGCTCGGTCACGTTGCGCATCCCGCCGGGCACCCGGTCGGGTCGCACCTTCCGGGTGAAGGGCAAGGGCGTCGCCACGCCCAAGGGCACCGGAGATCTCCTCGCCACCGTGGAGGTGGCGGTACCGTCCAAGCTGTCGAGCGCCGAGCGCAAGGCGCTCGAGGCCTTCCAAGCCGCGTCCGACGGGGCCTCGCCCCGTGAGCACCTCGGGGTGTGAACATGGCCAACCGTGCTGAAGGATCCCGGGCCGTCTACGTGATCTCCGTGGCGGCCGAGCTGGCAGGGCTGCACCCGCAGACCCTGCGCATCTACGAGCGCAAGGGGCTGGTCGACCCGGCCCGCACCGGCGGCGGCAGCCGTCGCTACAGCGACGCCGACATCGAGCAGCTCCGCCGCATCCAGGAGCTCACCAGCGAGGGGCTCAACCTGGCCGGGGTCCAACGGGTCCTCGAGCTCGAGGCGGCCCTGGCCGAGGCCCGCCGCGCGCTGCAGGCCGCCCGGGCAGGGGCCGAGTCGGCCGTGGAGCAGACTCACCGGCAGTACCGGCGCGACCTCGTGCCTCTGAGCCAGTCGGTCGTGCTCTTTCGTCGACAAACTTGACAGAGGTTGTGTCAAGGTTTCTGAGTCATAGATAGGCTGCTTGCATGGCGCTCGATCCGAACCGTTGGACCCAGAAGACCCAGGAAGCGATCAGCCGGGCCGTCGAGGTGGCCAAGGCCGAGAGCAACCCCGAGGTCACCCCCGACCACCTCCTCGCGGCCCTGCTGCGCCAGGAGGAGGGCATCGTGCTGCCGATCCTGCAGCGGGTGGGGTTGACCCCCCTTGCCGTGCGGAACGCGGCGGACGAGGCCATCGGAAAGCTGCCCAAGTCCTACGGCAGCGAGTCCCGGATGTCCCGCGACCTGCAACAGGTGATGGAGGCCGCCGATGCGGAGCGGGCCGAGCTGCACGACGAGTACCTGTCCACCGAGCACCTCCTGCTGGCGCTGGTCGACCGGCTCGACATCGAGCGCGAGCAGCTGCTGGCCGCCCTCCAGGAGGTGCGCGGCAGCCACCGCGTGACGTCGCAGAACCCGGAGGAGCAGTACCAGGCCCTGGAGAAGTACGGCCGCGACCTCACCGAGGCCGCCCGGGCCGGCAAGATCGACCCGGTCATCGGGCGAGACGACGAGATCCGTCGCGTCATCCAGGTGCTGTCACGGCGCACCAAGAACAACCCGGTGCTGATCGGCGAGCCCGGCGTGGGGAAGACCGCCATCGTGGAGGGGCTCGCCCGGCGCATCGTCGAGGGCGATGTGCCCGAGAGCCTGAAGCACAAGCGCCTCATCAGCCTCGACCTCGGCTCGATGGTGGCTGGCGCGAAGTACCGCGGTGAGTTCGAAGAGCGCCTGAAGGCCGTCCTCAAGGAGATCACGGACGCCGAGGGCGACGTGATCACCTTCATCGACGAGCTCCATACCGTGGTGGGGGCCGGCGCCGCCGAGGGGTCGATGGACGCCAGCAACATGCTCAAGCCGCTGCTCGCTCGCGGTCAGCTCCGGATGATCGGCGCCACCACGCTCGACGAGTACCGCAAGCACATCG
>DAIQBC010000404.1:0-1634 GCA_036781345.1 Acidimicrobiales bacterium
GGTTCGAGCACCACGGCGAGATCTACGACGTGCCCCGGATCAAGCAGTGCCCGGTGCCGGTCGCCCGCATCCCGATCATCGTGGGCGGTCACGCCGAGCCCGCCCTGCGCCGCGCCGCCCGCAACGACGGGTGGATCCACGGCGGCGGCGACCTCGACGCGCTCCCCGGGCTGATCACGCGCCTCCACGAGCTGCGGGACGACGCGGGCCGGTCAAGCGATCCGTTCGAGATCCACGTGATCTCGCTCGACGCCTACAGCCTCGACGGCCTCCGCCGCCTCGAGGAGCTGGGCGTCACCGACGCCATCGTTGGCTTCCGCTGGGCCTACGACAAGGCCCGGGACGCCGAGTCGCTCCAGACCAAGATCGACAACCTCGACCGCTACGCCGACACGGTGATCCACCCGTTCTGTGGACGCTGACGCTCGCATAGCGAGCGAATCCGTCCACAGAACCGGTCAGCTCAGCAGGTACTCGCTCATGGTGACGCTGCGGAGCCGGGTCAGGTCGAGGCAGGCCTCGACGTTGGCCATCATGCGCTCGAGGTTGGCCTGCAGCCGGGCGGGGTCGCCCTCCGCGTTGAAGAACAGCATCGGGTCGGCCACGTGGGCGGCCGAGGGCCAGCCTTCCTCCACGATTCCGTCGACTTCGGGAGCGCCCGGGGTGACGGCGCGGTGCACCTCGTTGCGCACGTAGCGCGTGCGCGGCTGCAGCGTTCCCGACTCGGGTGACTGGGTCCCGTGCCAGCGCTCGATCCACTCCTCGTAGTCGACCGTGGCCGGCCGGTGGATGAGGGCCACCGTGAGCACGCCGGGCGACCGCTCGCCAGCCGGCCACGAGCGCGGCGCGGCGTACGGCGTGGTGCCGTAGTCCTCGTAGAGCGACTCGGTGACGAGGTGGCCCGACACCGCCAGCCCGAGCGACCCCAGCGCCTCGTCGACGCCGGCCCGCTTGTCGTAGCTGTCGAGCCAGACCGACACCTCGGCGATCGGGCCCGGCTCACCGGGTGGCGGCGGGGCCGGGCTCGGGGCCGCGGCGGCGGCCGAGTCGTGCACGTTCACGCCGAGGCCGCGTGCGCCCAGTGACCGCAACCTCGGTGCGACGTCCTCGAGCAACCGGGTCCGCGCCAAGTCACCTACCGCCGGGTCCAGCTCTGCCCAGACGAGGAAGACGACCTTCTCCACCTCAGGCCGTGACGGGCGCGTGCACCACCGAGGCGATGGCCACGAAGTGGCACACCACCGCGGCCACCACCAGGACGTGCCACACCTCGTGGTAGCCGAAGACCCGGGGGAAGGGGTCGGGCCAGTTCGTGAACAGGAAGATGCTCCCCACCGTGAACAGGAACCCGCCCACGGCGAGCAGGGCCAGCTCGGTCGTGGTCATGTGGCTCCACATCTGCGGGATGGCCGCGACCGACGCCCACCCCAGCGTGATGTAGAGCGCCCCCCGGAGGATGCGGGCCCGATGCCCGGCGAAGGAGAGCACGAACCCGAGGGTCGCACCTGTCCAGACCGCCACCAGCATCGCCCACGACAGCCAGCCGTGCAGGACGAGGAGGCAGACGGGGGTGTAGCTGCCGGCGATCATCACGAAGATCGTGCCGTGGTCGAGCTTCTGCATCAGCCGCTTGC
>DAIQBC010000405.1:0-1622 GCA_036781345.1 Acidimicrobiales bacterium
CGACGACGTCTTCGAGTACCACCAGGCCAAGGAGAAGACCGACGCCGCCCACCTGTCGCCGGGCACCTTCACCATGGGTGACGTGGGCCACGTCGACGAGGACGGCTTCGTGTTCCTCTCCGACCGGGCCGCCAACATGATCATCTCGGGCGGCGTGAACATCTACCCGGCCGAGATCGAGCAGGTCATGATCGAACACCCTGCCGTGGCCGACGTGGCCGTGTTCGGCATCCCTGACGAGGAGTGGGGCGAGCAGGTGAAGGCCGCCGTCGAGCTGGCCCCGGGCTACGAGCCGTCACCCGAGGTCGAGGCCGACCTCCTGCTCTTCGCCCGCCGACAGCTCGCCGGGTTCAAGGTGCCCCGGTCAGTGGACTTCGAGGACCAGCTGCCGCGTCACCCCACGGGCAAGCTCTACACCAGGCTCCTGCGCGACAAGTACTGGCAGGGCCGAGGCACGGCGGTGTGACGATGGGCGACGGATCCCCGGTTCCCCCCTCGTCGGACTGGACACCGCTCGTGCGGCGATCGGAACGAGACGGGGATCCCGGTCTCCCGGTCAAGCTGGCGCCCTGCTCGAACGGCGAGTTCGCGCCGCCGCCGCCGGCCCCGTCGGTGCGGGCGGCCGTTCGCCTCGCTCGAGCTGCCTGCGACGACGCCGCCCGTCGGCTCGGGATGTCGCGCCGGGACTTCCTGCGCACGTCGATGGCTTCGGCCGCGACCCTCCTCGCCGTCGGTGCCTGCTCGAGCGGCGGGGATGACGAGCCGTCGGCGGGCACCTACTCCCTGCCGCCCGAGTCGACGATCGAGCCCGACGTGGCCACCTCCGTGCTCGGGGGCGAGGGGCCGGTGGTGGACGTGCAGCAGCACCTCCTCGAGCTGGGCGGGGGCGAGTCGAGCTTCGCGGGCGGATTCCCCCAGGCCTCCTGCGGTGATGGGCCAGCGTGCTTCGACACCGACCACTGGCTCGATCTGGTGTTCGCCCGGTCCGACACCACCATGGCGGTGCTCTCGGCCATCCCGGTGCTCACCGACCCCGATCCGCTCTCCGCCGCGGTGATGGATGCCGCCCGGCGCGCCGCTGACGAGCTGTGCGGCGACGGCCGAGTGCTTGTGCAGGGCCACGCCCAACCGAACGTCGGGGCGCTCGAGGGGGCGCTCGATGCCATGCGGGAGGAGGCCGAGCGCTACGACCTCGCGGCCTGGAAGGCCTACACGCACGTGGGGCGGCCGTGGCGGCTCGACGACGCCACCGGTGAGGCGTTCCTCGCACTGGTGGACGAGATCGGACCGTCGATCGTCTGCGTGCACAAGGGCTTCGGCGCTGATCCCGCCGACGTCGGTCCGGCGGCCCGGGCCCATCCCGGCATCACCTTCGTCGCCTACCACTCGGGCTACGAGACGGCCGTGCCCGAGGGGCCGTGGTCGCCGGGGTCGCCGAACGGGGGCGTGGACCGGCTGCTCGAGTCGGTGCGGGCGGCCGGGATCGGGGTGGGTGGCAACGTCTACGCGGAGCTCGGGTCCACCTGGCGCACCGTGATGGGGTCGCCCGACGAGGCTGCCCACGTGCTCGGCAAGCTGATCGCCGCCCTCGGGCCCGCCAACGTGCTCTGGGGCACCGACTC
>DAIQBC010000406.1:0-1611 GCA_036781345.1 Acidimicrobiales bacterium
CCCACGCCTCCTCCGACAGCTTGATGTTGCGGTTGGTCTGGAAGGCGTTGGTGCCGCGTGCACCCTTCCCCACCTTGATGAGACCGGTGTACACGGACCGGGACCGGTCGCTCACCACGCCCTTGAAGAGCAGGTTGCTGGTGGTGTCGGGGGCCACGTGGTCCTGGAAGGTGCGATAGTCGAGAGTCTGGTCGCCGTCACCGAAGTAGGCCGCGATGAGATCGCCCGTGGCACCCCGACCGACCAGGCGGCAATCGGTGCGCACCCGCGTGTAGTCGCCACCGAAGCCGGCCAGGCCGGCGGTGACCGTGGCCTGGGCGTCGACATCGATCGACAGCGTGCCGAGCGACCAGGCCGCCCGATCGAGCAGCTGGGCGCCGACGTAGCCCACGCGTGCTGCGCTGGCGAGCGTGATGGTCGTGGCCGGGAGGAGGAGCCCAGCGCCACCGCCCTCGTACACCTCCACTACCCGCACGTCGCTGTCAGCGCCCGCCCGCACGACCAGCCGCGGCGCAGCGGCGACGCCGTCGGCCGGGCCCTGGTGGCGGATGACGATCGTGTCAGCGACCGTCACGCCAGCCGGCACGTCGACCACGATCGGGTCTGCCGCCAGCGCGAGGTGGAGCCACGTCAGCGCGTCGGCGGAGTCGGGTAGGTCGCCGACGAGGGCGACGGCAGCGGCGCCCCGTGCGACGACCGCCCGCCCCAGGTCGCCGTGCTCCACGCTGGTGAGGACCGGACCGGGGCCAAAGCGATCGAGGTCGAGCTCGTCGATTCGGCTGTAGCGCCACACCTCCTCGGCGGTGGACGGGAGGGAGGCCCCTTCGAATCGAGCCGCGGCCTCCGCGCGGGGACCCGCCAGCCCGTCAGGACCAGCGAGCCCAGCGATGTGATCGACGGAGAACGTGCTCAGGGAGACCTCACTCGAAGCCAGGGGGCGTGCTAGTGCTTGCGGCGGAAGATGCGGCGCAGACGGCCCTTGCCACCGGCCCGATCGGCTTCGACCTCGGCGAGGACCCGCGCGCCGATCGAGTTCAGGTAGTCCTCCGCCTCGTCCAGCACGGCGGCCACGGAGCCGTCGTTGCGGTCGAGGGCGTCGCCGGGTTCGTCGGGCGTGGGCGGAGTGACGAGGGAGCCGTGGCTCCAGTTCACGTCGGCCAGGCGACGAGTGAACTTCGGGCAGTCGACCGGGCAGCGCCAGGGTGCCTCCGGCGCCAGGTCGAGGTCGCACTTCCGCACGGTCTCGCCGTTCGGATAGGTACGGCTCTCGAAGAACTTGCAGTCCTGGCGCATCGGCACCGAGTCAGCCTACCGACCCCTCCATCTGCAGCTCGATCAGACGGCTCCACTCCACGGCGTACTCCATGGGGAGGGTGCGGGTGACCGGCTCGATGAAGCCGTTGACGATCATGCCCATGGCCTGCTCGTGGGAGAGGCCGCGGCTCATGAGGTAGAAGAGCTGCTCGTCGGCCACCTTCGAGACGGTGGCCTCGTGGCCGACCTGGGCGTCGCGGGCGCCCACCTCCATGTAGGGGTAGGTGTCGCTGATGGAGTCCTCGTCGAGGATGAGGGCGTCGCACTGCACGTGGCTCTTGCAGCCGTAGGCGTCGT
>DAIQBC010000407.1:0-1561 GCA_036781345.1 Acidimicrobiales bacterium
CGCTGGTCGGCTTCATCACCGTGTTCGCGGCGTCCGCCAAGGACTCGGTGGAGGCCACCGTCAACAAGGGGTTCGCGGGCGACTTCGTCGTGCAGAGCGACAGCGGTGGCTTCGGCTTCTCCGGCTTCCCCCCCACGGTGGCCGACACCGTGCGCGCCGTGGATGGGGTGGAGCTCGTGGCGGCGGCCGGCTTCGCGGCGGTCCAGGTCACCTACCCCGACACGAAGGAGGCCACCGAGTTCCTGGCCTCGATCGACCCGACCTCGTACAGCCAGGTTCTGGAGCCGAAGATGGCCCAGGGCGAGCTCACAGATCTCACCGACGGAGGGATCATCGTCGACCGCCAGCGCGCCGAAGACCACCAGCTCGGCGTCGGCGACGAGGTGCGGCTCACGGCCGCGAACGGCGAGGAGGTGACGCTCGGGGTCCAGGCCATCAGCGATGACCTCGCCCTTCTGGGCAGCCTCAGCGTGTCACGTGGCACCGCGGCCACCTTGCTACCCGAGCTGGTCGACGGTCAGATCTTCGGGCTGGTGAGCGACGGCGCCGACCTCGATCGGGTGCTCGCCGACGTGGACAAGGCGGTCTCCGACACGCCCGGGCTCCAGGTGCTCGACCGCGAGGGGTTCGTCGGCTCGATCACCGCGCAGATCACGTCCTTCGTGAACATCATCTACGGGCTGCTGGTGCTGTCGATCATCATCGCCTTGATCGGCATCGCCAACACGCTGTCGCTGTCGATCAACGAGCGGACACGAGAGCTCGGCCTCCTGCGGGCTGTGGGCATGGACCGCGGCCAGATGCGCTCCACGATCCGCTGGGAAGCGGCCCTGATCTCGGCCCTCGGCGCCGTCGTGGGGCTCGGCCTCGGTCTGCTGTTCAGCTGGGCGCTGCTGAAGGCGCTGCAGGAGCAGGGGCTGACGCAGTTCACGGTGCCGCTCCCGTCGCTCCTCGTGATCGTGCTGTTGGCCGCGGCGCTCGGCACCCTGTCGTCGATCCGCCCGTCCCGGCGGGCGGCCCGGCTGGAGATCCTCGCTGCCATCGCGGAGGAGTAGCCGTGGCCCTCGACCCCACCTCGCTCCCCGAGGAGGCCCTCGCCTTCCTGCAGGAGCGCCACCTGGCCACGCTCACCACGCTGCGGCCCGACGGGTCGCCCCATGTGGTGGCCGTCGGCTTCACCTGGGACACCGACGCCGGTCTTGCACGCGTGATCTCGTTCGCGCCGTCCCGCAAGGCGCGCAACCTGCTGGCATCGCCCGGATCCCGGGCCGCGGTGAGCCAGGTGGACGGCGGTCGCTGGCTGACGCTGGAAGGCTCCGCGACCGTCACCGACGACCCTGCTCGGGTGGCCGAAGGCGTGCGCCGCTACGCCGAGCGCTACCGCCAGCCCGGCTCGCGCGACGACCGCGTGGTGATCGAGATCGTGGTCGACCGGATCCTCGGCCGAGCCTGACCTACGCTCGATAGCGCATGGCCGCTGCATCCGAGTCCCGCTTCGTCGCCGTCGTCCGCTTCGCGTTCCGCTCCTCCAAGCTGATCGCCGTCACGGTGGTGGGCGGCG
>DAIQBC010000408.1:0-1548 GCA_036781345.1 Acidimicrobiales bacterium
GCCGTCGGCGGGGTGATCGGGCGCTGGCCGGCCGTCGTCGGCGAGGAGATCGCCGCGCACTGCACGCCCGAGGTGTTCACCGATGGCGTGCTGACCGTGCGCGCCGACTCCACTGCCTGGGCCACCCAGCTGCGCCTGCTGCTGCCCACCGTGATGCGCCGCCTGGTCGAGGAGGTCGGCGAGGGCGTGGTCACCAAGCTGGTCATCCAGGGCCCCACCGCCCCCAGTTGGCGCCGCGGCCCCCGCCGCGCCCCCGGCAGCCAGGGCCCCCGCGACACCTACGGCTGAGACGACCAACCCCAGGGCCATGCTCCGCGGGACCGTCGTTCCCGGGGTTCTCGAGACCGACGCCGACTGCTCCGCGGAGCATCGGCGCACCGAATCGGGTGGGCGGGCTGTGGGCGCCTGTGGCGGATCAGAGGGGCTGGGTGCATAGAGGGAGTCATCCAGGGCGGGATTGGCTCGTCAGAACGGACCAGAAACGGCGCTCCACGCCTGTGGACAGACGGTTTCACCCCCCGTGCCAGGGTAGGATGAGCGTGCTGAAACGTGCCGGGGTCCGCCTGTTCGCGCCGTCCCCCGTCGACCCCCGTCAGGAGCCCGACGACCTGTGACCGACCAGATCAGCACCACCGAGGACGACACTGTGCCGGGAACCGCGTCGGAGGGCGTGGCGCCGTCCAGCGACGTGGTGAACGGGCACGCGTACGGCGACTACGACGCCAGTGCGATCACGGTGCTCGAGGGCCTTGAGGCGGTGCGCAAACGCCCGGGCATGTACATCGGTTCCACCGGCGAGCGCGGCCTGCACCACCTGGTCTACGAGGTGGTCGACAACTCGGTCGACGAGGCCCTGGCCGGGTTCTGCGACACGATCGAGGTGACCCTGCTGGCCGACGGCGGAGTGCGGGTGATCGACAACGGCCGGGGGATCCCGGTCGACATCGTGGCCTCCGAGGGCAAGCCGGCCGTCGAGGTGGTGCTCACCGTGCTGCACGCCGGCGGCAAGTTCGGCGGCGGCGGCTACTCGGTGTCGGGCGGCCTGCACGGGGTCGGCCTCTCGGTGGTCAACGCCCTGAGCCGTCGGCTCGAGGTCGAGGTGCACCGCGATGCGCTGGTCTGGCGCCAGGCCTACGAGCTCGGGGTGCCGATCGCCCCGCTCGCCCAGGGCGAGGCCACCCCCGACTCGGGCACCACGGTCATCTTCTGGCCCAGCCCCGACATCTTCGAGACCACCACGTTCGAGTTCGAGACGCTGCGCTCACGCTTCCAGCAGGTGGCCTTCCTGAACAAGAAGCTGCAGATCACCCTGGTCGACGAGCGGCCCGACCACGCCGACGAGGACGGCACGGCGCCGGCCGTCTCGTTCCGCTACGACGGCGGCCCGGTCGACTACGTCAAGCACCTCAACTCCTCGAAGAAGTCCGACCCGATCCACTCCGAAGTGATCGACTTCGAGTCCGAGGACGTCGAGCGGAAGCTCTCGGTCGAGATCGCCATGCAGTGGACGACGGCCTACTCCGAGAGCGTGCACACCTACGCCAACAC
>DAIQBC010000409.1:0-1540 GCA_036781345.1 Acidimicrobiales bacterium
CGACGAAGACCATCTCGTCGAACCCGACACCGAGACGCTCGGCCATGAGCTCGTAGAGCCGCGGGTGGGGCTTGAGATAGCCCTCGACCGACCCGTCGACCAGCACGTCGACATCGTCGAGCACGTGCATCTGCCCGATCCACTCGTCGGTGTGGAAGGCCCTCAGGTCGTTGGTGAGCACGCCGATGGGATGTCCCGCTTCGCACGCCTGGTGGATCAGCGCCAGCGCTCCGGCGCGCACGAGACCCGGGTGGGGCGGGTCGTAGAGATGGGCGATCATGTCCTGGATCGCGCCACCCCCGCCGCCGAGCTCACTCCACTCCAGCGCCCGGTGGTCCCAGTACTCCCGCTCCGTGATCTCGCCGGCCTGCAGGGAGATCCAGTCGGGGTCCGGGTTTTCCGGTGAGGCGAGCGGCCCACGCCCGTGCAGCAGCCGGTACGCCGGGGAGTCCGGGCTCTGCTCCGCCGCCAGCTCGAACGGCGTGAGCAGCACCGGGCCGCCGAAGTCGAAGACGAGGGCTGGGGGCTGGTTTCGAGACGCTCGCTGCGCTCGCTCCTCAACCACCGGGGCTCCTCTCGGGGTGGTTTCGAGACGCTCGCTGCGCTCCCTCCTCTACCAGCGGCGACTCCTCAACCAGGGGGGGCTGGTTTCGAGACGCTCGCTGCGCTCGCTCCTCAACCAGCGGCGACTCCTGCGCTCGCTCCTCAACCACCGGCCTCAGTGCTCCGGCTCCACGATCACGGCGCGGTCGAAGAGCACCACGTTGCCGGTCCAGCGACAGCCCGGACACCAGGTGAGGAAGACCCGCTCGTGCGCGACCCAGAACTCCGAGGTGAGCCCGTGTTCGAGCCCCGCGCCGCACATCGGGCAGAAGCGCGGCCGGTCGAGCAGGTGTCGCTCGGCGTCCGGCGCGAACCACTCCGTCGGAGGCGGCAGCCGGTGCGGGTCCGGCGGCATGGACGGGTCGAACGGCGGCACACTGCGGTCGTGCGTCTCCATCCACCCCGCGCGCCCGAACGGCGTGGTGCCCGGCATCCGACTCTCGTCAGCCACCGGCACCCGCGCCCTCGCGCGCAGCCGCGGCGTCGCGGTGCAGCGAGAGCAGCTCCTCCTGGATCGGCGAGTACTTCATCGAGCCGCCGGTGATCCACTGGTCGGTGAAGGCGGTGCCGGCGCCGAACTTGTTCTTCTCGCAGGGCAGGTGGATCACGTCGTGCTTCTCGCGGATCACGCCGGGCGGGTCCTCGCCGTCCTCGACGGCCTGCATGGCCTCCTTGAACATCTTGCGCAACATCGCGACGCCCTGGTCGGAGCGGCCGAGGTGCTCCTGGGTGCGGTCGGTGATCGCCCCCTGGGACACCCACGCCATCACGTCCTGGCCCTCGACGTAGTTGGTGATGAAGTTGCCGTTCTCGTCCATCCAGTCGTAGTTGTAGACGACCGGCCGCTCCTGGTGCTCCCAGGTGCCGCCCTCGGGGTGGTGGAGGGAGTAGAAGAGCTTCCAGGTCGTGGTGTCGTCGATCGGCACCCGGATCTGCA
>DAIQBC010000410.1:0-1532 GCA_036781345.1 Acidimicrobiales bacterium
CGGGGATCTCCTTCATCGAGGAGCCGGAGCGGTTCGCACCAGCGGGGGACCTGGCTCGTTCGGTGCTCGGCGACGTGGGCATCGACAACGACGGTCTCTGGGGTCTCGAGAAGCAATACGACGACGCCCTCACGGGTCAGCCCGGCGAGCTGGTCATCGAAAAGGACCCTGACGGCCGCACCATCCCGGGGGGTGAGCACGAGCGGGTGCCGGCGCAGCGCGGCGACGATCTCGTGCTGACGATCGACCGTGCGATGCAGTACGAGACAGAGCGCGCCCTCGCGGCCCAGATCACGGCCAAGGGGGCGAAGGGGGGCACCGCCATCGTGTCGCGCCCCGCCACCGGCGAGATCTTGGCCATGGCCAACTTCACCACTGATCCCGACACGGGCGACATCGTGGCCCCCGGCAACAACATTGGGGCCACGGCCGTCTACGAGCCCGGCTCGGTGAACAAGGTCATCACGGTGGCGGCGGCCCTCGAAGAAGGCTTGGTGCAGCCCGGCACCGAGCTCACGGTGCCAGACTCCCTCCAGGTGTCCGACCACCTCTACACCGATCACGACCCGCATCCCACGGAGAGCTACTCGGTGACGCGGATCCTCACCGAGTCGTCCAACATCGGCACCATCAAGCTGGCTCAGAGGGTTGGCAAGGACAAGCTCGACCACTACCTCCGCAGCTTCGGCTTCGGCACCAAGACGGCTCTCGACCTCCCGAGCGAGGCGGCCGGGGTGCTCCTCGCTCCCGAGGACTACGTCGGCACGTCACTGGGCTCGATCCCCATCGGCCAGGGCATCGCCGTCACCGCGATCCAGATGCTCGAGGCCTACAACGTGCTGGCCAACGGAGGCGTGTACATCGCCCCGAGGCTGGTGCTCGAGACCGTCGATGGCACCGGTGCGCGTCACCCCACCGAGGTCGCCACCGCTCGGCGAGTGGTCTCAGAGCAGACGGCGCACCAGATGCAGGACATGCTCGTGAACGTGGTGGCCGAGGGCACGGGCCAGCGCGGGGGCATCACCGGCTACTCCGTGGCCGGCAAGACCGGTACGGCCCGCAAGCCCTTGCCGGGGGGTGGCTACCAGGACGCGGCCGGCTACCACTACATCGCGACCTTCGCAGGCTTCGTTCCAGCCGAGCGGCCAGAGCTGTCGATCATCGTGGTCATCGACGAGCCCACTGGCGACATCTACGGCGGCACCGTGGCTGCACCGGTCTTCGCGGATCTGGCCCAGTACGGTCTGCGCCTCTTCCGGATCCCGCCGCCACTCGTGGAGCGAGCCCCGGCCCCCGACACCGCCGCCGCCAAGGCCGTGGCCGACGGAGCGACCGCGAGCCTCGAGCCCGAACGGGTGCGCGCCACTCCGGCCTCGTCGCCGACGACGGTCGCCCCCCGCGACGGCGGCTGAGAGGTGCGGCTCGACGCCCTGCTCGAGCAGGTCCGCGGCGTGCCGGTTGCCCTCGTCTCGCCGGGCGCGGAGGGAGCTGAGATCACCGCCGTGGTGCACGACTCCCGTGAGGTGAGCCCG
>DAIQBC010000411.1:0-1526 GCA_036781345.1 Acidimicrobiales bacterium
GCCCGTCGTCGGCGTGCCCCTGTCGGGTGGTGCACTGAACGGCGTTGACGCCCTCTACGCCACGGTGCAGATGCCCAAGGGGATCCCAGTGGCGACGGTCGCGGTCGATGGGGCCCAGAACGCGGGGCTGCTGGTCGTGCAGATGCTGGCCATCAGCGACAGCGGTCTGGCCGATCGGCTGGCCGCCCACCGTGCCGAGATCGCCGGATAGGAACGACCTGGCGGGTCGGGGGCTCTAGTCGGCCATCGTGGGCTGGCGGTCCTCCCACCAGGGTGAGGCCCAGTCCGTCTCGACCGGGCCATCGCCCAACACCGGCTCCACATCGGGGAGGAGCTCGGCCTCGCGAGCCGCGTCCAGCGCCGCCTTGGCCTCGGCCTGCTGCGCCCGCATCCGTGCCTTGCGCTCCTTGCGGGGC
The DNA here is from genome assembly GCA_036781345.1 of Acidimicrobiales bacterium. Classification (GTDB taxonomy): domain Bacteria; phylum Actinomycetota; class Acidimicrobiia; order Acidimicrobiales; family VFJN01; genus VFJN01. The sequence continues at coordinate 417 of DAIQBC010000411.1, forward strand.
AGCGCCGGGAAGGTCGACGAGCTGCGCACGCCGCCCGCCACCATCGCGCAGCTCATGCAGTACGGCGCCTTCTTCGGCCCGAACACGTACACAAGGCAGCTGCCGCACCAGGATCCTCCGCAGCGCCGACACAGGTCGACCCCTTTCTCATGGGGGTGCTTGCTGCAGCTTTCGGACATATCGCCTCCTCGGCGCACACCGTGTGCACCGGCTCTGCCGTTGATAACGGTCCCCTCGGAAGGTCGCTTGAGTGCGCTGCCCGCTTCTGAGCCGAATGGCCCATCGGTTCCCGACGGGCGGGTTCGAGGTGGGAGACTGCGGGTCATGCCTGGTGCGCACCTGCCCAACGTGCTGGCCGAGCGCTACGCCAGCGGCCCGATGATCGACCTCTGGTCACGGGAGCACAAGGTGGTGCTCGAGCGGGAGCTGTGGGTCGCGGTGATGCGAGCCCAGCGAGATCTCGGCGTCGATCTGTCCCTGGAGGTGATCGACGATCACGTGGCCGTGATCGACAAGGTCGACCTGGCGAGCATCGAGGCGCGAGAGCGGGTGACCCGCCACGACGTGAAGGCGCGCATCGAGGAGTTCTCGGCCGTGGCTGGCCACGAGCGGATCCACGCCGGGATGACCTCGCGGGACCTCACCGAAAACGTCGAGCAGCTGCAGGTGCGTGCGGCCCTCGCCCTCGTCCGAGACCGGATGGTGACGACGCTGGCCCGGTTGGCGGAACGGGCGGCTGAGCACACCACGCTGGTGATGACCGGTCGCAGCCACAACGTGGCGGCCCAGGCCACCACCATGGGCAAGCGGTTCGCCAATGCCGGCGAGGAGCTCCTCCAGGCGTTGCGGCGGGTCGAGGAGCTGCTGGCCCGCTACCCCCTGCGTGGCATCAAGGGGCCCGTGGGCACGCAGCAGGACATGCTCGACCTGCTCGGGTCCGCCGAGCGCGTCGACGCGCTCGAGCTCGCGGTGGCCCGCCACCTGGGGTTCACCACCACGCTCACCAACGTGGGCCAGGTGTACCCGCGGTCGCTCGACCTCGACGTGGTGGCCGCGCTGGTGCAGGCCGCGGCCGGTCCGGCCAGCCTGGCCACCACCATCCGGTTGATG
>DAIQBC010000412.1:0-1518 GCA_036781345.1 Acidimicrobiales bacterium
GGGTTGCCCACCACGAGGACCTTGACGTCGCGCTGGGCGCTGCGGGAGAGCGCCTCGCCTTGGGGCTTGAAGATGCCGCCGTTGGCGCTGAGCAGGTCGGAGCGCTCCATGCCCTCCTTGCGGGGCATGGCGCCCACGAGGAGGGCGACGTCGACGTCGCCGAAGGCGGTGTCGGGGTCGTCGGTCTGCACCATGCCGGCCAGCAGTGGGAAGGCGCAGTCCTCCAGCTCCATGGCCACGCCGGCCAGCCCCGGCAGCGCCGGGGTGATCTCGAGCATCTGCAGGATGACGGGCTGGTCGGGTCCGAGCATCGAGCCGGAGGCGATCCGGAACAGCAAGGAGTAGCCGATCTGCCCCGCCGCTCCGGTGACCGCCACGCGAACAGGATCCTTGAGGGGTGCCATGAAGGAGAACCTAGTCACACGGCAGCGGCCGCCCCGAAGGGCGGCCGCCAGCTCGACGAGGACAGCGAAGCTCCCCGAGGGCGAAGCCCCTACAGCTGCATGCTCTTCGTCTCGAGGAACTCCTCGAAGCCGTGTGTGCCGTACTCACGGCCGTAGCCCGACTGCTTGTAGCCACCGAAGGGGGCGCTCGGGTTGAACGCCCCTCCATTGACCTCGATCTGGCCGGTGCGGATGCGCCTGGCCACCTTCTTGGCCCGCTCGGCGTCGGCCGACCACACGCCGCCCGACAGGCCGTAGGGCGAGTCGTTGGCGATCTGCACGGCGTCGTCCTCGGAGTCGTAGGGCAGGATCGACAGCACCGGGCCGAAGATCTCCTCCTGGGCGATGGTCATGTCGTTGCGCACCTCGGAGAACACGGTGGGCTTCACGAAGTAGCCCTGCTCCATGCCCTCCGGCTTGCCGGTGCCGCCGGTGACGAGCTTGGCGCCCTCGTCGATGCCCTTCTGGATGTACCCGTTCACTCGGTCGACCTGGGCCTGGCTCGACAGCGGGCCGAGCATGACGTACTCAGCGAAGGGGTCCTGCGGCTGGAACTTGGTCTCCACCTCGTCGGCGGCGAAGCGCTCGGCGTCGGCCAGGCGGGCGGCCGGCACCAGCATGCGGGTGAGGGCGGTGCAGGTCTGGCCGGAGTTGAGGTAGGCCTTGCCGACGCCGTCGCGCACGGCCTTCTCGAAGCCCTCGTCGTCGAGGTCGTCGAGCAGGATGTTGGCCGACTTGCCGCCGAGCTCCAGCGCCACCCGCTTGAGGGTCTCGGACGCAGCGGCGGCCACGGCCTTGCCGGCCCGGGTGGAGCCGGTGAAGGACACCATGTCGATGAGCGGGTGCTTCGAGATGGCCTCGCCGACCTCGGCGCCGGTTCCCGTGACCATGTTGAACACGCCCGCGGGCAGGCCGGCGTCGTGGATGACCTCGGCCAGGATGAAGGCGTCGAGCGGAGCGATCTCACTGGGCTTGAGCACCACGGTGCAGCCGGCGGCGATCGCGTAGGCCACCTTGGCCGCGATCTGGTGCAGCGGGTAGTTCCACGGCGTGATGCAGCCGACCACGCCCACCG
>DAIQBC010000413.1:0-1507 GCA_036781345.1 Acidimicrobiales bacterium
GGGGATGTAGACGACCAGGAACCAGAGCGGTTGGGTGGCGATCCTGGCGCCGTCGCCGACGACTCCACCCTTGCCCCGGACCGACAGCTCGATCGCCGCGGCGCTCGACCACAGCGCCACGGCCACGGCGCCGGCACCGACGAGGGCGCGCATCCGGGGAGCGGCCGTCGCCGGCGTGGCCGTGGCGTTGGCCCAGCCGGCGGCGGCGAAGAACACCGGCATCGGGGCCAGCATCGCCAACCAGGCGATCCCCGGCTCGAGGGCCAGGAGGTTGGCACCCCGGACCGCGCCGTCGGTGCCGCGGTCGATGACAGCCATCGTGAGGTGCCCGAGCACCACCAGCACGAGGGCCGCCGAGCGAGCGACGTCGATCGCGCCGCGACGGGCGGGCGCAGGCGAGTCAGCCAAGCCCCGAGTGTGACGCGCCAGCCGCGAGCTTGTGGCGATCCAGCACGCATCCTTACGGATTCGCCACAAGCGGTGGCGGAGGCGCGCTCGCCATCGGCCATGATCTGACGGTGAGCGACGACGGGCCGCCCCCGGGGCTGGAGGAGCTGCGGCTCTTCGACACCCGCACGCGCCAGGTGCACCGGTTCGAGCCGCTGCACCCGCCGGCGGTGGGGATCTACACGTGCGGGCCCACCGTCTACGCGCTCCAGCACCTGGGCAACATGCGCAGCCAGCTCTTCCCCGACCTGCTGCGCCGGGTGCTGCTCGCTGCGGGCTACGACGTCACCTTCGTCACCAACATCACCGACGTGGGCCACCTCGTGGCCGACCGCGACGACACCGACGACAAGATGGAGCTGGCCGCCGCCGAGTCGGGGCAGACGGCGGCGGAGGTGGCGGCCTTCTACACCGACCAGTGGGCCACGGACCGCCGGCGCCTCGGCTGCCTCGAGCCCGACGTGCTCCCTCGGGCGGCCGAGCACATCGCCGAGCAGATCGCCATGATCGAGCAGCTGGAGGCCAAGGGCCACACCTACGTGATCGACGACGGCGTCTACTTCGACGTCTCGACCTTCCCCCGCTACGCCGAGTTCGCCGGGGTCGACCTCGACGAGCTGGAGACCTCGGGGCGCGTCGAGCGGGTGGAGGCCAAACGCCACCCGGCCGACTTCGCCCTGTGGAAGCGCACCCCGGCCGGCGTGGAGCGCCACCAGGAGTGGGACTCGCCGTGGGGTCGGGGCTTTCCCGGCTGGCACATCGAGTGCTCGGCCATGGCCACCAAGTACCTCGGCGAGCGCTTCGACATCCACACCGGCGGCATCGACCACGTGCGCATCCACCACGCCAACGAGGTGGCGCAGAGCGAGAGCGTGCTCGACGTGCACCCGTGGGTGCAGGTGTGGATGCACAACGAGTTCCTCGACCTCGGCGGCGAGAAGGTCTCCAAGTCGAAGGGACATGTGCTGGTGGTCGACTCGCTGGTGGAGCGGGGCATCGACCCGCTGGCCTTCCGCTACTTCTTCTTCCAGGCCCACTACCGCCAGCAGCAGTCCTTCAC
>DAIQBC010000414.1:0-1503 GCA_036781345.1 Acidimicrobiales bacterium
GCGTCGGTGGTGTCGTCCATCACGACGATGGCCCCGGATCCCAGCATCGACCCGGCGGCGCCGACCGCGCTCGCCTCCAGCGGGATGTCGAGGTGCTCCTCGTAGAACCACGGCGCCGACGCCCCACCGGGGATGAAGGCCTTCAGCGTGTGGCCGTCACGGATGCCGCCGCCGTAGACGGGGGCGTAGATGAGGTCGCGGAAGGTCGTGACGCCGAACTCCACCTCGTACACGCCCGGTTGCTTCACATGGCCGGACACCGCGAAGAGTCGCATGCCCCGGCTCGTCTCGGCGCCGAGCTGGGCGAACTTGGCTCCCCCGTTGGTGACGATCCACGGCAGGTTGGCGAGCGTCTCGACGTTGTTGACCACCGTGGGCTGCAGGTACAGGCCCTTGGCGGCCGGGAAGAAGGGCGGCTTGAGCCGGGGCATGCCCCGGTTGCCCTCCAGCGACTCGATGAGGGCCGTCTCCTCGCCCACGATGTACGCGCCAGCGCCCCAGTGCAGGACGATGTCGACGGAGAGGTCGGAACCGAGGATGTTGGTTCCGATGTAGCCGGCCGCATAGGCATCGTTGAGGGCCTGCGCGAGCCGCTCCTGGGCCAGGGCCATCTCGCCGCGCACGTAGAGGAAGGCCTGCGCAGCGCCGATCGCATAGCAGGCGATGAGGGCGCCTTCGATCAGCTGGTGCGGGTCCTTCTCCATGAGGAGACGGTCCTTGTAGGTGCCCGGCTCGGACTCGTCGCCGTTGACCACCAGGTAACGGGGCCACACACCGGGCGGGCAGAAGCCCCACTTCGTGCCGGCCGGGAAGCCGGCGCCGCCGCGTCCAAGCAGGCTGGCCGCCTTCACCTCGTCCGCGACCGCGCTCGGCGCCTTGGCCAGCGCCGCCTTCAGCCCCTCGTAGCCACCCGTCGCGAGGTAGCGGTCGAGGGTGTGGCCATCGTCGAGGGCGAAGCGGGTGCTGACGATCGGCGCTGCGTTGGTGACGGTCACGCGCCGGCCTCCGCACCCGTGTCGGCCGTACGCAGCCACACCGGCTCCTCGGCGACGCCGGGCACAGCATTGCCGGCCCGACGGTCGGCCGGAAGCAGCTGTCGGGTGCGAGCCAGGATCCCGTGCCTGGGCACCTCGTGGGCGCGGTGACCCTGCCGGAGATCATCGATCAGCGCGTCGGCCACGTCGAGGGTGACGTTGGAGAAGTAGCGGTAGTTCACCTGCAGGCAGGGCGCCTCGGTACAGGCGGCGATGCACTCGACGTCTTCGATGGTGAAGACGCCGTCAGGGGTCGTGCTCCCCGCCTTGATGCCGAGGCGATCCTCGAGATGGTGGAGGAGCTCCTCACCGCCGAGGAGCATGCAGGCGATGTTGGTGCAGACGTTGACCAGGTAGTTGCCCACGGGTTCGCGCTTGAACATCTCGTAGAACGAGCACGTGCCGAGCACTTCGGCCGGGGTGATGCCGATCAGCTCGGCGATGTGCTCCATGGCGTCGTCGGCCACGT